>JAFQOC010000069.1 GCA_017420845.1 Clostridia bacterium | reverse complement strand
GGTTCTGCACCTCAACTTGCCCGAAGGGCAAATTTCACACTCGCTTGCGAGTATTTCACATGCGCTTCAGCGCATATTTCACGCGCGCAAGCGCATTTCACTTGGGTTTAGCGCGAAGCGATAAACCCAAATTTGAACCCCAAATCCACTCTACAGGGAGACTCCCATGTCACAAGTAACCTTCGGTAAAATCACCCTCCCCCACGGCCTTGCCCTCGCCCCGCTGGCGGGTGTCAGTGACCGTGCTTTTCGCCGCGTTTGCCGCGCCTGCGGCGCTGACTTCACCGTCAGTGAAATGGTGTCGGCCAAGGCTCTCTGCTACGAGCAGCGCAAAAAAGACCCCAAAAACCGTTCGGTGTCGGGTCAGCTTGCCTCGGTCATGGCTGACGAGCTGCCTATGGCCGTACAAATCTTCGGCAGCGAGCCCGACTTCATGGCTGAGGCCGCGCGGATGATCGAGGCCAACGAGTATATCGGCTGTGTCAGCGAGGTTCCCCCCTCTGCTATTGACATCAATATGGGGTGTCCCGTCCGCAAGGTCACAGCCAACGGCGAGGGGAGCGCCCTTCTGAAGAACCCTAAGCTCATAGGGGAGATCGTCACCGCCGTGGTCAAGGCTGTATCCATTCCCGTTACCGTCAAGATCCGTGCGGGATGGGATAGGGATTCCGTCAACGCCCCCGAGGTGGCGAGGATCATTGAGGCCTCAGGCGCGGCTATGTTGACCGTCCACGCCCGCACCAGAGAGCAAATGTACGAGCCGGGGGTGGATCGGTCGGTCATCACCGCCGTCAAGAATTCCGTTTCTATCCCCGTGTTGGGTAACGGCGATATTTACACCGCCGCTGACGCCCTTTCTATGATGACCGAAACGGGCTGTGACGGAGTCATGATCGCTCGCGGCGCCATGGGCAATCCGTGGGTTTTCTCCGAGATTTGCGCCGCTTTGGATGGGAGAGACTTTGCTATGCCTTCCGCCGCCGAGCGTTTCGAGGTGGCTCTAACCCAGGTGCGGGAGATGATCGCCGAGAAGGGCGAGCGGGTTGGCGTGGCCGAGGCAAAGAAGCACCTGTCGTGGTACTGCCACGGTATGGAGGGCGCGGCCGCCGCCCGTAGCCGACTCATGCAGGCAGTTTCCTACGATGAGCTGGCCTCCATTCTGCGGGAGATGGGAGGCAAAGCATGAGTGTCCACCTCCTCCGGGAACGCCCTCGCGCCCTCCTTCTTTGCGGCGACGGCCGACTGGCTCGCCTTTTGGAGACCGAGCTGTTCTATCTGGGTGTTTCGGTTACCGTACGGGATACCCTTCCCGCCCCCGACGGTGCTTACAGTCTTCTTCTGGCCGACGCCGATGAATTCGGAGAGGCCACGTGCCGTGAATTGACCGCCGCGGCCTGCCCCCTGCTTCTGTTCGGACGGGAGGAGCCTGCTACCCCGCCTTCTCCCGGGAGCGTATTTCTTCGTCGCCCCTTTTCCCTGACCGAGCTGGAGCAGGTTATTTCCACCCTGCTTGGCGATGGCGCGGAGGATACCCCCATCGAGTCCTCCCCGCGCCGGGCTTTCGCATCGGAATCCTCCGCCGTGCCTTCCGTTGCTCTTGACCCGACGGCGGGCACGGTCACCGTAGGGAACCGCCGCATTCCCTTAACCCCTGCCGAGCAGGCGATCCTGGCCCTTCTGATGGCCCATCGGGGGCAGGTGGTCTCCCGCGACGCCCTTTCCGCTGTGCTGGGTGGCGGAGGCAATAGCGTGGACGTGTACGTCTGCCGTCTCCGCGCCAAGATCGAAAAGCCCCTGGGACGGCGCATGATCCGCACGGTGCGAGGCGTAGGGTACGTTCTTACGGAGTGAGACGATGTACCGCCTCACTCCGCCCGGAAAAGTGCGGTGTCCCGTCGGCGG
>JAFQOC010000068.1 GCA_017420845.1 Clostridia bacterium | reverse complement strand
CTGCGGGCATACCTATCGGGATGATTTCGTCATCGCCGAAGGGCATCAGTATGAGACGGCGGTCACAGAGCCCACCTGCGCCACCGAGGGCTATACTACCTACACCTGCGCCTGCGGACACACCTATCGGGATGATTACACCCCGACCACAGAGCATCAGTATCAAACCGAGGTAACTCCCGCTACCTGCAGCTCGGTGGGCTACACCACCTATACCTGTACCTGCGGGCATACCTATGAGAGTAACTTTACCCCCCGTATCAGGCATAAATACACCAGGGTAGTCACGCCCCCCACCTGTACCGAGCAGGGCTACACCACCCGAAGCTGCGTTTGCGGCTTGACCACCGTGGGCAACTACGTGGACGCTCTGGGGCACGAGATGGGCAAGTGGCACGAGGTCAAGGCCCCCTCCTGCGGTCAGGAGGGCTCGGCGTCCCGTTCCTGCCTTGCCTGCGGTTTCAAAGAGATCCGCCAGATCGCGGCCATTGACCACGTATTTATTGAGGGCGTTTGCTATTTGTGCGGGGAGTTCAGTCTGTCTCCCTCGGTCGGATTGGAATTCACCTCCAACGGCGACGGTACCTGCTACGTCAGCGGCATGGGTACTTGCAGGGATACTGTCGTGGTGATTCCCACGGTCAGCCCCAAGGGGGATACCGTGACGGCCATCGGCGATCAGGCCTTCGCGGTTTGTACGAGCATCAAAACCGTCATGATCCCGAGGGGCATCACCTCCATCGGATATAATACCTTCTTCCTCTGCACGAGCCTGACCAGAGTGATCCTCCCCGATACCCTCACCCACGTCGGACAGGGTGCCTTCCAGAATTGTGAAGCCCTTCCCCTCATCACCCTGCCCGACAGCGTCACGTCTCTCGGAGCCTACGCGTTCTACGCTTGCTACTCTATGTCATTCGTCAAGCTGTCCAAGGGCTTGACCGCCATTCCGGAATACGCCTTCTACGATTGCGATCGCATGGTGTCCGTCACTATCCCCGAGGGCGTGACCTCCATCGGCCATGATGCCTTCATGGATTGCAGTCTCCTCGCAACCGTCACCCTTCCCGACAGCCTGACTTTCATTGACGAGTACGCCTTCTCGAACTGTCCTGCCATGACTGAGATCTCTGTTCCCGCCGGCGTAACGGCTATCGGAGAGGCCGCCTTTTTCAACACCGATCACCTCACCGACGTGTACTATGACGGCACCCAAGCAGAGTGGAATCAAATCGACATCGGGCTGTATAATGATCCGCTCCTGAACGCCACCATGCACTTTTCGGGAGTGTCCGAGCCTGAATGTAGCCATGCGTTCGGAAAATGGAAAACCGTTCGGGAAGCAACCTGCACCGAAGAAGGAACCAGAGTTCGTTCCTGCAAAAAGTGCGGAAAGACCGAGCTCCAGGTCATCTCCGCCGCGGGACACAGCTATGATTCCGTGGTGACCGCCCCCACCTGTACCACGAATGGCTACACCACCCACACCTGTACCAAGTGCGACCATACCTACAGCGACGGACAGACACCCGCCAAGGGTCACACCGAGGTGACCATCCCTGCCGTTCTGCCCACTTGCACCGTGACGGGCTTGACCGAGGGCGAAAAATGCTCGGTCTGCGGCGAAGTCCTTGCGGCACAGCAGACGGTAGCCGCTACGGGTCACACCGAGGTGATCGACGCCGCCGTGGCTCCCACCTGCACCGAGACGGGCTTGACCGAGGGCGAAAAATGCTCGGTCTGCGGCGAAGTCCTTGCGGCACAGCAGACGGTAGCCGCTACGGGT
>JAFQOC010000067.1 GCA_017420845.1 Clostridia bacterium | reverse complement strand
GGTGCAAATCCTTCGGATTTGTCCATTTTAATGAAAATTGAAACCCGTAGGGTTTCTTCCGACACCCGACCGAAGGGAGGATTTCACACGCGAAGCGTATTTCACGCCGCAGGCATTTCACACGCGAAGCGTATTTCACTATTGCAGTTTATCGGAACGATAAACTGCAATTAGTCTATCACATTCTACGAAAAATGTCAACCTGTCGCAAAAAAACCATGTGAGAAGGGTAAATGTTCACACACTCTTCACAACGGAGGGATATAATTAAGATAACGAAACCCAAAGGAGGCCAACGGCTGTGAAACTGCTTCGTAAGCTATTCTCCCGCGTTGTGCTGGTCAGCCTGGCCATCGCCATTCAGATGGCCTGGCTCTTCTATATTGTTTTCTACCTGTCGGCCTACTATCTGCCCATCGCCATGTTCTTCAACCTCGTCAGCCTGGCCGTCGTGCTCTTTATCATCAACCGCCCGGGCAACCCCCAGGTCAAGCTGGCGTGGATCGTTCCCATTCTGGTTTTCCCCCTGTTCGGTGGAGTCATCTTCCTCATTTCGGGTGGTAAGGGACCCAAACGAAGACTCCGCCGCGCCCTGGACGAAAGCGGGGAAATGCTCTGCCCCTACCGCGAGGCAGGGAAGCAGTCCGTCCCCGCCCCCTCCCCCCGCCGAGAGGACCTGTATCTGGCGGGCCAGACCCACTATCTGGACAGCCGCGGCTTTCCTTCCTATACCAATACAGCCGCCGACTACTTCTCCGACTGCCGCATGGGCTGGGAGAGGCTTCTGACCGACCTCCGCGCCGCCGAAAAATTCATCTTCATGGAGTACTTCATCCTAAAGCCCGGCGTTATGTGGGATCCCGTGCTGGAAATCCTGCAAGAAAAGGCCGCCGCGGGGGTGGATGTGCGGGTCATCTACGACGACGTAGGCTCCATCGGCTACCTCCCCCGTGATTACGCTTCCCGTCTGGAGGCCATGGGCATCCGATGCGTGAAATTCAACCCCTACAAGCCGGTCTACGCCGTGGTCATGAACCACCGCGACCACCGAAAGATCACGGTCGTCGACGGCCATATCGGCTACACCGGCGGAGCCAACTTCGCTGACGAGTACATCGGGGAGGAGATCCGCTACGGGGAGTGGAAGGATAACCTCCTTCGCATGGAGGGGGAGGGTGTGCGCGGCCTGACTCTTCTGTTTCTGGAGATGTGGAACGCCGTCCGTCCCCCCGAGGGAGAGAAAAAGAAGCCGCTCCATTGGACGTATGATACCCCCGAGGCCATCGCGGCCTATATGCCCGATCCCGCCCGTATGAGGAAGATTACCTCCGCGGGCACCGTCCAGCCCTACGGCGACTCCCCCGTGGACAGCGAGATTCTGGCTGAGAACGTCTACCTCAACATCATCAACCAAGCCACCGACTACGTCTATATCTACACCCCCTACGTGGTCATCGACTACGAAATGACCCGCGCCCTGTCCCTGGCCGCACGCCGCGGGGTGGACGTCCGCCTGGTGGTGCCCGCCGTCCCCGACAAGAAGATCGTCTACCATCTGGGCAAGTCCTACTTCCCCGAGCTGATTGAGAACGGGGTCAAGGTCCTGCGCTTTACTCCCGGCTTTATTCACTCCAAGGTCTTTCTCGCCGACGGTCGTCAGGCCGTGGTGGGGACCATCAATCTGGACTATCGCTCCCTGACCCTCCACTTTGAGAACGCCTGTATGTTCGTGGACCACCCCGTCCTCCCCGCCATCAAGGCGGATTTTGAGGAGACCTTCCCCCGCTGTGAGACCGTGACCGTCAAGAAACGCCGCTTTGACGTCCTCTACGACCTCTACTTGGGCCTCCTCCGCCTCTTCGCGCCCCTTCTGTAGCCCACCGCCCGCCTCACCTCCGAGGCGGGTCTTGTGTTTTTCCACAATTCCGAGGGGGAAGTTTCTCACTTCCCATCAATTGCGCAATCGCCCTGAATGTGGTATAATGACAGTACCCCCTGCCGTACCCAAAAGCGGCAGCCAAGGCGCGCTCTTTTGCGCCGAAAGGAGTTTGTATGAAGAAATACGGTAAGATATTGGCTCTGCTCCTCGCCCTCCTCATGGTGGGAGCCACCGCCGCCACCACCCTCACGGCTATCCTTCCCGCTGCCGCCGAGGGCAACATCCAGTCGGATTCCCCCAAGAAGATCAATGCCTGGGCGTCGAATGCCGAGGGACGGGGCCCCCAGCAGGTAGCCGAGGGATCGGTCTACGGCATCCGCATGAGCTACGGCGCTCCCTTTGACGGCGTGGAGGTCTCCATGCCCACCTGGAGCACCAAGGACTCCGCCGCCACCCTCTCCATCTACAAGTGGACCGAGGGCTTTGAGGACACGGTCAAGTCCACCCCCATCGCCTCCCAGACCTTCGACCCCGCCAAGGACAACGCCTTCAATGTCCTGCGCTTCGACGAGCAGCCCGCGGGTGAGTATCTCGTGACCATCTCGGGCGTCCGCGGTCAGGTGGGCGTCTGGAAGACCAACGTCACCGTGGGTAAGGGCTTTACCTACATGGACGGCGCCGAGACCCAGGCCGACTGGGAGATGCGGGTCTACTTCACCAAGACCCCCGTGGAGCCCTTTCTCCCCTGCGAGAGTGCCAACGCTGTCAGCGGCGACCACGTCCTACCCCCCGAGGCAGAGCTCCCCGCCGACAGCCTGATCTATACCCACGAGGTCATGCCCGATACCTGGGTCTTCACCGACGGACTGGGCAGAGTTTCGGTGACCAACGCCGAGGTGGGCGACCCCAAGGCCGATAAGACCCTGGCCATGTTCTACTGGACCTGGCACACCAAGGCTATGGCCGCCGCGGGCTACACCGATACCACCAAGCTTCTGGAGAAATACCCCGAGGCCAAGAACGACTACAACCACGCCGCGTGGACGGGCACGGGCCACTACTGCTTCTGGAACGAGCCCATCTACGGCTTCTACACCACCGAGGATCCCTGGGTCCTCCGCCGCCACGCAGAGCTTTTGGCCAACGCGGGGGTGGACACCATCTTCACGGATAACACCAACGGCAACATGACCTGGCGGGCCTCCTACATGGCTCTCTACGAGACCTGGGACGACGCCCAGAGGAACGGTGCTGTCAACGTCCCCAAGGTCTCCTACCTCCTGCCCTTCGGCGCCAACGACGGCTCCAAGGATCAGCTGGAGAGCCTGTATCTGGACATCTACCGCCTGGGTAAGTACCAGAATTTGTGGTTCTACTGGGACGAGAAGCCCATGCTCATGGCCCACAACGGCAACATCAGCAAGGGCAACAATCTGGGCAAGGAGATCCTCTCCAACTTCACCTTCCGCGGCGGTCAGCCCGGCTACCGCGTGGATTCCACCGTCGCCAAGCAGTGGGGCTGGCTGTCTGTCTTCCCCCAGGCCCTCTACTCCACCCGCGGTCAGAAGGGCGTGGAGAAGGGTGAGATCGAGCAGATGACCGTAGGCGTGGCTATCAACCACAACTACGTCCACAAGGAGATCACCGCCATGAACGGTGTCAACGTCATGGGCCGCTCCTATACCACCGACTATGAGAACCGCTACGACGTAGAGGGTGCCGAGGCCTCCAAGTGGGGCTACCAGTTCTCTCAGCAGTTCGACTACGCCCTGGAGGTGTCCCCTCCCGTCCTCTTCGTCACGGGCTGGAACGAGTGGCACGCTTGGCGTCAGCCCAACCCCTGGGGCGGTGCCAACTCCCAGGTCAATAACGCCCTGGTGGATCAGTTCAGCGACGAGTTCTCCCGTGACCTGGAGCCCTCCAAGGGTGCTTTGCAGGATCACTACTACTACCTCTTCGTCAACTACGCCCGCAAGTACAAGGGTGTCCGTCCCATCCCCACCCCCAGTGAGAATGCCACCATCGACCTGACCGCAGGCGCTGACCAGTGGAAGGCTGTGGAGCCCTACTACGCCGCCTACATCGGCAACACCTTTGACCGCGACTGCACGGGCTACGGCGACACCAAGTACACCGAGACCTCGGGCCGAAACGACATCATCGGCGCGCAGGTGGCCCGCGACGGCGAGTTCGTGTACTTCCTCGTGGAGTGCAAGGACAACATCACCCCCTACACCGACTCCCTATGGATGAACCTCTACCTGGACACCGATCAGTCGAAGCAGGGCTGGAACACCTTCGAGTACGTCCTGAACAAGACCGCCGCATCCGAGAAGACCCTGGTTCTGGAGAAGTTCACCGCCGACAACGACTACAGCAAGACCGAAAAGGTGGCCGACGTGGCGTACACCCTGGACGGCCGCTACATGACCG
>JAFQOC010000066.1 GCA_017420845.1 Clostridia bacterium | reverse complement strand
TGATTCTTGCCCACGTCGAAGGCCACGTTCACCGCCCGCATAAGGTCTTCCTCGTAAAGGTTCTTGTTGATGACGTCACGGAGCCGCTGGGAGCCTGCCTCGGGGGCAAAGGTGATGGTGGAATTGCGGATGGAGGCTACCTTATCCATGAGCTCGCGGGTGAAGGAGTCGGCGCGCAGGGAGGGCAGAGAGAGGCTGACCATGTTGGGGTTGGACCAGGACAGGAGGCTGTCGGTCAGCTCGTTTACCTTGGTGTAGTCGCTGATGGACAGGGAGGACAGGGACATTTCCTCGTAGCCCGAGGACTCGAAGATGGCGCGGCACTGGCAGTCCACCACCTCGGGGGACTTTTCACGCACGGGACGGTAGACCATACCCGCCTGGCAGAAGCGGCAGCCACGGATACAGCCGCGGCCCACCTCCACGGTGATGCGGTCCTGGACCGTCTCGATGTAGGGCATGACCACCTGATCAGGGAAGGGGGTCTTGTCCAGGTCCTTCACAATGCGCTTGGTGACGGTTTGGGGAATGTCATCGTAGACGGGGGTATACGCCTTGACGGTGCCGTCCTCGTTATAGGTGACGGTGTAGAGGGAGGGGACGTAGACGCCTTGGATGGTGCGGGCGGCCTCGTGGAGGAAAGCGGCGCGGGTATAGGTGCCCTCGTCCTTCATTTTGATGTAGAGGCGGACGATCTCGGGGAGCATCTCCTCGCCCTCGCCGATGTTGAAGAGGTCGAAGAAGTCGGCCACGGGCTCGGGGTTATAGGCGCAGGGGCCGCCGCCGATGACCAGGGGGCAGTCCTCGCCACGGTCCGCGGCGCGGAGGGGGATTCTCGCCAGCTCCAGCATATTGAGGACGGTGGTGTAGCACATCTCGTACTGGAGGGTGAAGCCCAGGAAATCGAAATCGGAGACGGGGTCGCCGCTCTCCAGGCAGGTGAGGGGGACATTCTGCTCACGCATCTTCTCCTGCATATCCACCCAGGGGGCGTAGGTGCGCTCGCACCAGATGTCGTCGTGGAGGTTGAGGCAATGGTAGAGGATGCGGACGCCCAGATTGGACATACCGATCTCGTAGGAATCGGGGAAGGCGAAGGCGAACCGCGCCTTGACTTGGGTCTTATCCTTGATGATCTGCCCGTACTCACCGCCCGCGTAACGGCCGGGGCGGGAGACCGAGGTCAGAAGCATACGCTTTTGATTCTGATTCATGAGTGATTGATTATCCTTACTTTATTTTGATGTATGGGAGGGCGCCTCCGACTCGGGGGCGGATTCCTCGATTACGGCCTCGTCGATTTTGGGCGCGGTCAGGAACAGGGCGGAGGGGCGTACCGCAATGAGGCAGAGACCCACCGAGATCAGGGTAGAGAGAAGCTGGCAAAGCAGCACTGAGGCCGAGGACAGCAGGCCTCCCTGCCCCAGCGAAACAGACAGCGCCGCCATGGCAAAGCTCACCGCAACGCCCAGCCAGCAGAGGAGATGGGACAGGCGATAGATCCGCCTCATGCGGCGGGTGGCGGCGAAGG
>JAFQOC010000065.1 GCA_017420845.1 Clostridia bacterium | reverse complement strand
TGCCGCGTTCCTTAGCCTTCCCCAGCGGGGAAGGTGGCACCCGCTTTAGCGGGTGACGGATGAGGAGAGCGGGTTTCAGATTGCCTTCCTGGTGTCAGCTTTTCTCTTGCCTATCAATGAAAATCCACACCCGGAAGGCTTCTGTATGCGTCTCTCCTCATCCACCGCTTCGCGGTCCCCCTTCCCCGCTGGGGAAGGCTAATCAAGGTTAGTGCCACCCCACCGACAAACCCAAATTTGAAGCATTTTGCATTACCTAAATATTGTGATAAAAAGAAAGGAGATTGTCCACAATTATGAAGATCAGCAAAGAATTACTCAAGGGAAGCACAGCCCTTATGGTGCTTCGTGTGATAGCCGAGGAGGATATGTACGGCTATCGGATCATCCGCGAGATCGCCGGTCGATCTAAGGATACCTTCAAGCTTAATGAGGGCACCCTGTATCCCATCCTCCATATGCTGGAAAAGGAGGGCCACCTGACCTCCTACGACGGAAAAAGCGAAACAGGCCGTTCCCGTCGGTACTATCACATCACAGTCCAGGGACGGCTTCACCTGGCCGCCCGCATGGAGGAATGGAAGACCTTCAGCGACGCCGTTTCCATGGTTCTCAGTCCCGAGGGGGTGTGATGTGGAGAATCGAAATCGAAATGAATTTGACCTGAACGGAGCCCTTGACCGTCTGGCCGCCCGCGTCTGTCGGGATATCAAGTCCAAGCGCCGCCGGGAGAGAGCTATATCCGAGTTCCGCGCCCACTTGGAGGACGCCGCCGAGGAGATCATGCGGCAGGGAAACACCCCTGAGGCCGCCTATGCCGAACTGGAGGAATCCCTGGGCGACACCGACAAGCTCAGCACCCTCATGGCCTCGGTCCACAATACCCATCACTTCCCATTTGGGATTCTGATCGGGGTGGCGGTCGCTGGCTATATCGCGGGACTCCTCTACCTGTATTTCACCGTAAACGAGGAGATTGCCCGCAATGGGCTCCAATTCCAGCTCCAAATGCTCGCCATCATCGCCATCGTTGCGCTGGTTCTGTTCGTCGCGAAATGGACGCGAGCCATCGCAAAGCGCGCCTCTGCCCTGCGTCGGCTGAAAAAGTACGTCAAGGAGAACGGGGGCACCATAACCCGACACAACGGCTGCTACAAGTCCCTGTTCACCCGCGTCTCGGTTCCCGAATTGACAGTCGATATGGGGGACCGCCGCTATATTCTGGCAATGTGGGCGACCGCCAGCCGTCTCCGTACCCTGCATCTCCAGGATAACGGCATTTACAGCTACAACAAGCACTTTGGGTATATGCTGGTCTCACCCGGTATCGCGCCTCATTCGCGCCTGCCCATGTTCCATCCGAAGGGCATGGAAAACGATCCTCTTTTCAGCTTCTATCACTCCGAAATGATGACGCTCCCCAAGGGTGTACACCTCATGCCGGAGGTTCGCTACGGGGACTGCTTTTCCCCCGATAAGATCAATATTCCAATCTTTTTGCTCAATCCCATCCCTATGAACGTGGAGATCTGTGAGAACGCTCATATCCATAAGGTGGCGGAGGGGGATACCCTGCCGGCATCCATGGGAGGCGCGCGTCTGTACTCCATGTCGGGCTTTATTTCCTTGATGGAGGAGATTCGTATTTTCGGCAAGGAGGGCGGACAAGGGAGACGCTTTGATTGAAGGGCTTCTTAAAAATATTTTCGAAATAACCAAACCTTTTCCGCCTTTCCCGACACTATATATACGGAAAGTCACAACACCCAACCGTTGAGAGAACTTCAACTAACGGTTTCTTGACTTTTGACCGATGGTGGCGTATAATAGACACAACGGCAGATACCGCGGCGAGAGCTCCGCCGATGGACTGTCATATGTCGTGATGATACGGCACCGAAAAAGACACAAGCGAACCTACAGAAAGGAAGAAACTACCCGTGAAGAAAAAGATCAAAGACGGCAGTCTTTACTACCACCAGAAGGATATCCTCCGCCCCGTCGGCGCGGTCCTGCTCCCCGCGGGCCTGGTCGTTCTCTACCTGGGCTGGAGCTATATCTCCTACATTTTTGCCACCATTGCCATCCCCGTGGGGCTGGTCATGTTCATTGTCGGCAGCTCCAAGCACATTTCCGACAACGACCTGCAGGAGCAGATCGACCATGCCATGCTGGATTACGACAGGGACGTGACCGACTCCAAGGGCTTTGACCGGGTCGTTTTGCGCCAGCCCGCTCCCGTGGAGATGGAGGCCTACAGCTTCGGCGATGATGCATCCTACTTCAAGAAGGGCAAGAACGGCACCTACCGCTCCGACCGCCTGAGTCGCACCCATATTTTCTACACCAAGGATGGCATTATTCTGGCGGGACGTACCCTGTCCATCGCCATCCTCAACGAAGCCACGGGTGAGGGAGTGACGGATTTCTCCGAAACCTTCAGCTACGGCGAGATCACCTCCGCCGTCATTGAGACCCATGAGACCCCCGTGACCCTGACCAATACCGGCAAGACCGCTACGGTCAAATGGTACGAGCTGTCCATCATGGGAGAGGAGGGCGAGCTGCTCCGTATTCCCGTGCAGAACGACATGGATGCCGCTACCCTTTGCGAGCTCCTCAACCGCTGAGACGGTTGCGCGAGCTCCCGGGCGTGCTCCCCCTTACACGCCCGAAAAGCCCCGACCCGGCGGCAGAGCCGCTTGGGTCGGGGCTGATTTTTTTGGGGATACGAATTACTCTACCTTATCAAAGATTTGATCCAGACCTCTCTGGGCACTGCGGCTGTTTCCCTTGTAGTAGGAGGCAATGCTCTTGGTGTTCTGGTGAATGGCGAAGCAGGTGGTATATACCAGATTCCAGAGGCTGTTGTTACCGTCGCAGAAGGCAATGCCGGGATCGAACACGACGGTGTTGTAGATTAGCTCTACCATGTCACGGTCATCGGGGGCCTCCGAGACACGGAGCTGGAGCACCTCGTCGTAGTACTTTTCCTGCACCAGAGTTTTGGAGTAGTACCCCATGAGCTCCAGAGCCTCTCCCACCATTTCCTTGTTCTTGATGGAATTGGGGATCACGATATTGTTGCCCCAGTTGACGTGGGCGTATGAAGGCTGTGCCGTGTCAAACTTGGGCATGGGAAGCATACCCACGGAAAAATCGGCATCCAGATACTGAGTACCCAGGGATTCATGGGTGAAGTAGACGCGGTTGTCCAAAAAGTCTATGATGACGTTGGCATCGGTGCGCTGACCGAAGCTCCAGAGATAGGTGCTCTCGTTCTTGCTCCAATCGTACAGATCGGCGTACATGGTTTCCAGGCGCTCGCCGTACAGGGAGAGCTCGAATCGGTCCTCCTCGTTGCGGGTGGCTACGTAGATGTCACAGCCCTGCATAAAGGCGGAGCCGTTGGCGTCCCACATGGCGGCAAATCCGTAGGTATCCTTGTTGTTGCGGCGGCCGTCGCCGTCGTCCACGTAGAGCTCGGAGGTGATGGCGTAGAACTCGTCCATGGTCCACTTTCCGTTCCGTACCAGGTCGTAAGGCATGGCGCGGTTGGCGTCCTGCAACAGATCCTTGTTGGCGTAGATCATGTTGATGTTGTACATACAGAAGTCACCCAGACCGATGAATGCGTGGCCGTTGATGGAGAGCTGGTCGATGACCTTGGCGTTCCAGTAGGGTTGATCGGGGTTGAAGTCGGGGAGACTATAGAAGTCCAAAGCGTAATTCTGGGTGATGAAGTTGTTGTAGCTGTAGTAGGGGTGAAGAATGCAGATCTGGTAGATATCGTCACCCGACATGATGGTGGGCTGAACCTCGTCGAAGAGCTCGCCGCCTGTGACCACGCTGTCGACCTGCTTGTACTCGATGGAAATGCCCAGGTGATCCTCCACCAGGGTGTTCATTTCGTAAATGGTGTTGTTGAGAATGTGGACGCTGCCCTCCTCGGCGGATAAGGACTCGGCGTAGTACCAGGAGCCGGGCTCCACGAAGCCGATCATGCGGAGGGGCTCTCCCTGATAGTCGGTCTTTTCAATGTCGGGAAAGAAATCGGGGGTGGTATCCTCCGCGGCGGCGGTGGTCTCATTTGTCTGATCGGTGCTGTCGGTAGCGTTGCCGCAGGCGGCCAGAGGCAGTGCTGTCATCAGGGCAAGGAAAAGCGCAAGAAGGCGGATCGGCGTTTTCTTTGTGATCATGGCGGTCACTCCTTACAAAAAAGTGGGCGGTATCCGATGGATACCGCCTACAGTATAACAGAGTTTGGAAAAGTTGTCAATAGAAACTCGTTTAAAAGGAACGATTTGTGCAAAAAGACAAATCAGAACAGACTCAGAAACCAATCCAGGATGCCCAGATGCTCGATCAGGATCTTACAGCCCATGAGCACCAGCACGATACCGCCTGCCAGCTCGGCCTTGGACTTGAACTTTGCTCCGAACAGATGGCCTACGTACACACCCACGGCGGAAAGGGAGAAGGTAATGACACCGATGAAGGACACGGCGGGAACAATGCTTACCTTCAGAAAAGCGAAGGTGACACCCACGGCCAGCGCGTCGATGCTGGTGGCCACCGCCATGGGGAGCATAGCTTTCGGGCAGAAGGAGCAGTTGCACTCCTCGGCCTCGCTGAAGGATTCCTTGATCATATTGGCTCCAATGATGGCCAGAAGACCGAAGGCGATCCAGTGGTCCACGCTTTCGATATAGCTCTGAAAGCGGATTCCCAGAAAATAGCCGATGAGGGGCATACCGGCCTGAAAACCGCCAAAGTACAGACCCGTGATGAGGGCGTGGCGGAATTTCAGCTTGGAGACCGAGAGACCCTTGCAGATGGCCACGGCCATGGCGTCCATGGACAGCCCCACGGCCAGAATGAAGAGCTCAATGAGTGTCATGAAGACCTCCCTATAGAAAAAATGTTAG
>JAFQOC010000064.1 GCA_017420845.1 Clostridia bacterium | reverse complement strand
CGAGCTGGCTGCCCGTTTCTATATGGAGCAGAGCAGCTTTATCCGCCGCTTCAAGGGCTATACGGGAAAGACCCCTAAGGAGTACCAGATCAGCTGCCGCATGGAGCGGGCCACCGCCCTGCTTTCGGGGAGTGACCTCAGCCTGTCCGAGATTGCCGCACGGTGCGGATTCGCCTCGCACAGCTTCTTTACCAAGACCTTCAAACGGCTGTACGGCATCACGCCCACCGCATACCGCCTTGGATTGCCAAAATCGTTATAGTGAAGGCCGATTTCGTTATAGATTCTGTGCATAACCTATGATAAAATATGGGTAGATGGTGGATTTTCCATCAGTTTACCCATATTTTTTATTGGAGGTTGCCATGTACAGTCGTCATATCATACGCCGCAGGCTTTCTGTCCGCTTGAGTATCCTGCTATTGTGTCTGAGTCTTTTGCCTGTAGGCCTGCTTGCCTGCCAACCCACGCCCCCTCCTTCGGAGGATACCACCGCGGGGGAGATACCCACCGATACCCTTGAAGAGACGGATACCGCGCTCCCCACCGATCCTGCGGACACGGATCCTCCAGCTACTGACCCCGACGAGACCGCCCCCGAAAATCCTTCCGCAGGAGAGCCTACCATGCGTGATAACATTACCCTCAACGCCTACCTCGTCCCTCTCATGACCGAGAGCCTGCGGGACGAGATGCTGCAGCTCTGCAAGGACGCCGACATTGACATCCTGTCCCACGTGTACCCCTCCCGTCCGTGGGTGGCCGAGTCCCATACCTTCAAGTGGTACAAGGCCGCCATGGAGGACTGCGACCGCTACGGTCTCAAGCTCCTGACCCGTGACGTGGACGTTATGAACGCCCTGAATCAGTCCGACGAGCAGCTGCGGAAGATCGCGGAAAAGTATAAGGATCTCCCCGGCTTCGGCGGCTTCTTCATCGTGGATGAGCCCTACAACCCCTCTCCCTACGCCCACGCCGAGAACATCTTCCGCGAGGTCTGCCCCGATGCCTACGTCAACGTCAACTTCCTTCCCGGGGCGGCCTACCCCTCCCGTGACGTGTACCTCCGCCAGCTCTGTGATTACGGCGGACTGCTGAAAAACGGGGGGACTCTCTCCATGGATTGCTACTGCTTCCCCGAGGGAGGCGGTGTCAACGAGCATGGACTGTTCACCAACTACGAGGACATCCGCCGCGCGGGTCTGATCACGGGCTGTGATACCGCCGTCTACGTCCAGTCGGTGGGCATGGTGGGGGGCTACCGCACTCCCTCGGGAGCGGATCTCCGCTACAACATGATGGCCGCCCTGGCCTACGGTGTCAAGGAGATCAAGTTCTTCACCTGGGGCACCCCCACCACCGACGAGGGCAACTATACCGTGGCCATCCTCGACCGCGACAACAAGCCCACCGAGCTGTATCATGAGGTGGTGAAGATCAACAAGAAGATCCACGCCATCGGTACCCACCTGGCCGCCTGCGATGCCATGCAGGTCTACCACAGCCGCAACAAAACGGGCGGTGCCTACGAGCTTTTGCCCGCGGATTGCTTCGTGCAGGCGGGACAGGCTGACGTCATCCTCTCCTTCATGGAGGAGCGGCGGGGTGACGGTGAGTACGTTTTCGTCGTGAACAAGGACATTACCAAGGAGCAGACCGTCACCCTCACCCTTGCGGGGCTGACCTCGGTTTCCCTCGTCAGCAATGAAACCGGCGCGCTGACCGAGACTGCCCTGCGGGACGGCAGTATTACCCTGACCCTCGCGGCAGGCGACTGCGCCCTCATCAAGCTCCCCGCGGGAGATTTCGTGAAGACCGAGACCGCGCAGAACCAAAACCTGGCCCTCCACGCCCCCGTCAAGGGTACCTCCTCCATGGGCTCCGAGAACTACTACCTCTACAATCTCACCGACGGCATCGTGGACAGCGCAAGTGCCGCCCGCCTCACCGCCAAGCGGGGGGAGGATCAGCTCCTGACCGTGGATCTGGGCGAGGTCAAGACGGTCAACCGTATCGACCTTTACCCCGCCGGGGTGGGGCCTCTCTGCGGTGTCTTTAGCCCCGCCGACTTCTCCCTGCTGGTCTCGGCCGACGGTAAGAGCTGGACGGAGGTAGCCAAGAACACCGAGACCCTCCCCCGCGACTTGGTTTCGGTCTTCCGCTTTGCCGACACCGAGGCTCGCTTTGTCCGCATCTGTGTCCGCGGCCTCAAGGGAGCCGGCGGCTATGCCGATATCGGTGAGCTGATGGTCTACAAGGACGACGGCAGTATCCCCGACAGGATCCCCACGGCCTACACCGCCGAGGATCTCACCGAGGGACAGAATCTTGCCCTGAACAAGCCCGTGGTGGACTTCTCCTCCACCACCGACGTTCCTGAGTGGACCTGTCACCATACTTACATCACCGACGGGGACTACACCCGCGCATGGGCCTCCGAGCTATTCCGCAACGAGCGCGCCTCCTCCAAGGAGTGGATCACCGTTGACCTTCTGTCGGTGTACGATATCAACTGCGTCAAGCTGGTGCCCCGCGGCATCTGGAACGGGGTCAACGTCTTCCCCGAGGACTACGAGATCCAGGTATCCCTGGACGGCGAGACCTTCGTCACGGTCAAGTCGGTCAAGGGGGACAACGATCCCCAGACCCAGGATGACCGTATCCTCGCGTTCGATCTCGTCCCCGCCCGCTACGTCCGCCTCTACGCCACCCGTCTCACCGCCTCCAGCACCGTGGGCGGCGGCTACTGCATCGAGATGAGCGAGATGGAGGTCTTCGGGCAGGCGCATGACCCCTCGGTGCAGTTCCCCGAATCTTAACCCCCGAAACATTTGATTCCGTGAAAGGAGAAACTCACAATGATACGGATTGGAAAGCATCTCATTTTCGTCCTCCTCCTCGGCCTGACGGTGCTCCTTCTCTTCACAGCCTGTAAGGACACCCCGACACCCACGGATACCGACCCCGACACCACAGCAGCCGAGACCCCCACCGATGCCGAGGGCACCACCGCCTCCGATACGCCCCCCGCAGACACCGATCCCGACGAAACGGATCCCGCGGAGTCAAGCCCCGATGGATCCACTCCCTCCGACACCGCCCCCGTACCCGACGGCATCCACATCCCCGACCCCTCGGTGAGCGTGGACTACACCCCCAAGGACGGCCTCCTCGTACAGATGGGTGTCTTTGAAGGCAGTGAGCTGGGGGATGCCGTGGGCTACGCCGCCACCATGCTGGCGGGTGGCGAGATCGGCTCCTGTGAGGTCACTCATAAGGGCAAGACCTACACCGTCACCGCCTACCGCAAGACCGCCGCCGAGGGACAGTCCGCCGCCCTCGATCTTTCGGCCTACGCCGAGGATGAGACCCTGCGGGCCGCCATCACCGACGGCTACACCATCGAGCTGACCGTCCAGCTCACCGAAACGGTGGGCGACGGCTTCCAGGCCCTCTTCTCGGCCACCCAGAACGGTATGTTCGGTCTGGCTCTGGAGGACGGGAAATTCCTCTTCCAACAGTTCGACAGCAGTACCCGCAACTATACCTCCGTCCTCGCCAAGGAGGAGGCTACGGTGGGCGAGCTGTACCACTTGGTGGGTGTATACAGCTCCGAGCGGAAGATGCTCCGCTTCTATATCAACGGTGTAGAGCAGGGCACGACCAAGGCAGGCGATTTCGCCTTTGGCGAGTCCCCCTTCATCTACGTCATCGGTGCCGACGTGGGCTATAACCGCGTCATCACCGACTACCCCGCCCCTCCCGCCGTCTTCACGGGCGCGGCCATCCACGACAAGGCGATGGATCCCGCCGACGTTACCGCCCTCTACGAGAAGACCGTGGCGTGGCTGGGTGATCCCGTGCCTCCCCTTCGTCCCTATAATCCCGCCGCCGAATACTACTTCAGCGACCTGAAGATGAGCGGCGAGGCCAAGGCAGGGAAGGATGTGGAGCTTTCCGCGACCCTCCACAACGATTCCGACACCGACCGCGTCTTCAAGCTCTCCCTGAATCATCCCCTGCTGTCGGTCTCCTGCGCCGAGGCGGCGCAAAGCGTCACCGTCAAGGCAGGAGAGACCGCTCCCGTCACCTTTAAGCTGAAGATCAACGACGGCGGCAGTATGCTCTTTGACCTGAAGCTTCTGTCCCAAAGCGACCTGACGGTCATGGCAGAGACCCTGCCGCTGGTGGCGGAGGGCCTGGGCTACTACGTGGGGGATGCCCATACCCACAGCACCCTCAGCGACGGACGAGACTCCCTGGCCGACAATTTCGGTACCGCCGTCGGTAAGGGCCACGCCTTCATGATCGCCACCGACCACAACTACGACGTCACACAGACCTCCCCCATCACCCAGGCCGCCGCCCACTACGAGCATTTCCTGGCCATCACCGCCAACGAGATCACCACCGAGTACGGCCATATGCTGGAGTACGGCGTGCCCCACCGCCATTCGGGGGGCCATACGGGACATATGTGGGACATCATGGCCGCCTACCGCCCCGATGCCGCCGAGTGGCAGAGGCTCATGAACGAGATCATTTCCGAGGGAGGCCTCTGCTTCCCCGCCCATCCCTTCTACTTCTCCAACACAGGCTCGTGGAAGTGGCCGGGTGTGGGTGCTGACCAGACGCAGGTGTTCGTCTATAAGGGCTTTACGGGCATTGAGGTCTACAACGCCGACTCCTACGCCAACGGCATCACCAAGGGAGCCACCGAAAAGGCTTTTGAGTGGTGGGATCGCTACAACCTTAAGGGTGAGCAGCGCTACTACGGCATCAGCAACACCGACGGCCACGGCAAGGAGATCGTCAGCCGTACGGGCAACGCTCTCCTGCTGGAGGAGGTTACCCCCGCCGCTGTACTGGATGCCCTCAAAAACGGTCACTTCTACGGCACCAACGGCGCCGAGATCCGCTTCGATATCAACGGCGTGAGCATGGGCGACGCACTCCCCCTTCCCGCCGATGGCAAGGCCACCCTCACCCTCCGCGTGGCCGATCAGGGCGCTCCTCTGACCAAGATCCTCCTCTACACCTACACCATGACGGGGAACGTGGAGGAGGCCTACCAAGCCCGCATAGTGGAGACCCTCTTTGACAGCGCGAAGGACGGGGAGACCCACCTTTACGAGCTGACCCGCGAGATCGAAGTGCAGGACGGCCAGTTCTTCCGCGTGGAGGTCTTCTCCGCTACCTCCCTGTACGGTGACTTCGACGCCATGGGCGGCTTCGCCTTCACCAATCCCATCTGGGTAGGCGATCTTATCGAGGCCAAGTACGAGGATAACGTCACGGTGATCGAGCGGAGCCTGACCCTGAACAAGACCACCTTCGCGCAGGGTGAGGACATTCTCATCACTCCCGTGGCCAATCCCAAGACCGACACCCTGGCCGTCTATCCCGTGGATTTCGTTCCGGGTAAGGACGCCAGCATCTACTGGACCTACTTTGTGGGCAGCTCCAACGAGTCGCCCGTCATCGAGAACGGTAAACCCGTCAAGATGACCGACCTCCCCGGCAACAACCACGGCAACCATCAGGTGGGCCATATGTATAACGGCCTCCCCGTGGGCGAGTATAAGGTCGTCCTTCGTGACGGTACGGGTGCTGTGGTCACGCAGGTCAACTTCACGGTGACCAAAAAGGACGCACCCTCTACGCCCGACGATCCCAACCTCCCCGATGAGACCCGCCGCATCGAGCTGGACAAGGAGACCTACAAGGTCGGCGAGGATATC
Organism: Clostridia bacterium; assembly: GCA_017420845.1. Lineage (GTDB taxonomy): Bacteria > Bacillota > Clostridia > Oscillospirales > CAG-272 > CAMEON01. Next base: position 7,213 of record JAFQOC010000064.1, on the reverse strand, counting down.
TGGATCACAGCGGGCGGCACCATCGCCACCGACCAGATCTGCATCTATCCCCGTAATTTCGTCCCGGGCCAGGATGCCAGCATCTACTGGGCCCGCTTTGAGGGCTATCCCGGGGCAACCGCCACGGTGGTGGCAGGCTCCACCTTCAAGCTGACCGACATCCCCGGCGACAACCGCGGCAACTGGCAGGTGGGCCATATGTACGATGTTCTCCCCGCAGGAGAGTACAAGGCCGTCATCCGCGGCGCCGACGGCAGCGTGGTGTTGCAGGTGGACTTCACGGTGGAGGCACCATGATGGGCTTCATCGGATTCTGTACTGCTGAGCAGACACCATGGCAGTCGCGGATTCTCGGTGAATGATTGATCTTACTTTGGATATAGCTGATTTACCCTTAACCATCCCTGCCAAAAAGAACCTAAACCGAACACTCTATTTTGGATTTAGGTTCTTTTTGCTTGTATTCCGTGTTCCGGATGGGTAGCCTACGGTTGACAGGACGGCCTTTTTGTGATACAATACAACCATAATCCCCATCCTGACTGTTTGCGGTTACGGATGAATTCCCCTACGGAGAAAGCACCTATGAACGAGAAAGAGAACACCCAATCCGTATTGGATGCCAACGTGCAGAGCACGGCAAGTGAGAGTCTGAGCATGGACAGCATTGAGACCCCCGTGGACGTTCTCCGCTGCAGGAGCATACAGGGAGCCGACCTGCCCTTTGTTGCGCGTTCCACAGGAAAATACCGTGAGGGGAGGGGCTTTTTCTACTATCGCGAGGGTATCAATGCCTACTGCTTCTTTATGACGGTCAGCGGCGTGGGCGAGTTTGCTTACCGTGGCGTGACCAAACGGATGGAACGGGGAGATATGGTCTTCGTCAGTAGCGCCCTCCCTGCCCACATCCGCAACCTCAATGACGATTGGCGCTTCTGCTTCGTGAATGTCGAGGGAAGTGCCTGCCCGTGCTTTGAGGAGCTTTGGAACGGTGGCGGCTGCACCGTCATTCGCCCACGGGATGCGAGTCACTTTACCGACCTGCTGGATCGCATCACTGCCGAGCTGGGAACACCCTCCGCCGCGACAGACCTGACCGTTAACTTGCTGATCACCACACTCCTTACTGATGCCTTGAAAGAGAAAATCGAAAACGAAACGCCCCATTCCTCCCAGCAATACCCCGTGTGGGTGCGCGAGGCCTCTGTTCTTCTTTCGGAAAAATGTGCTGAGGAGTTGCGCATTTCGGATCTGGCCTCCCGATTCTACATGGAGCAGAATAACTTTATCCGTCGCTTCAAGAGGTATATGGGTAAGACTCCCAAGGAGTACCAGATTGTCTGCCGCATGGAGCGGGCTACCGCCCTGCTCTCGGAAAGTGACCTGAGCCTGTCCGAGATTGCCGCTCGGTGCGGCTTTGCCTCCCACAGCTTCTTTTCCAAGACCTTCCGGCGCCTGTATGGCATTACTCCCACTCAGTATCGCCTTGGGTTGTCGAATTCGTGATAACGGTGGTCGAATTCAGTATAGATTCTGTGCGAAATCTATGATAAAATATGGGTAGATGATGATTTTTTCATCAGTTTACCCATATTTTATTGCAGGAGGTTCCCTATGAGACCATTGTTCACTCGTTACCAAAGCGGACTCACCTTGCGCTTTGTCATGATGCTGTTGCTTGTCTTGTGCTGCGTTGTATTTTCCTTGGGACTGACAGCCTGCACAGATAATCCTCCGGTGGATGATCCCTCGACCGCAACGTCAGCGAACGACATCACCGCCGCTCCCACCGACCCCGCGGATACAGATCCCGCGGATACAGACCCGGCCGACACTGACCTCTCCGAAACGGATCCCGCTGAAAGCACGCCCACCGAAACCGTCCCGGGAGAGACAAGCTCCGACGAGACGGATCCTTGCGAGACCGATCCGGTTGAAACCCAACCGGCCGTGACCGATCTCGCCCATGCGCCCGTCCGAAGCGAACCGATCCCTTGTGAGAATATTACCCTCAATGCTTACTTCGTTCCCATGCATACCCAGGAGGTGCGGGACGAAATGCTGAGACTCTGCCGGGATGCCGATATTGATCTGATCTCCAACATCCTGATGACCCGTCCCTGGGTGTCGAGCGATCACACCTTTGCGTGGTACAAGCAGTGCATGGCTGATGCAGATCGCTACGGTCTCAAGCTACAGACCCGCGACATTAATGTGCAGAACACGGTCAATTTGAGCGATGCTCAGATTCGTGCGTTGGCTGAGAAGTACAAGGATCTCCCGGGCTTCGGCGGCTTCTTTATCGTGGATGAGCCCTACAATCCCAACCCCTATGCCCGCGTGGAAAATCTGCTTTGTGAGGTCTGCCCCAACACCTATATCAACGTGAATTTCCTTCCCGGTGCCGCGTATCCCGCCCGCAGCGTCTACCTCCGACAGCTCTGCGACTACGGCGGACTCCTGACCCACGGCGGTACTCTGTCTATGGATTGCTACTGCTTCCCCGAAGGAGGCGGTGTCAACGAGCACGGTCTCTTCAGCAATTACGAGGATCTCCGCGAGGCGGGACTGCTCACGAGCACGAACACCGCTGTCTACGTACAGTCCGTAGGTCTGAGGGGCCAATACCGTACCCCCTCGGGATCCGACCTTCGTTACAACATGATGGCCGCACTGGCTTACGGCGTCAAGGAGATTAAGTTCTTTACGTGGACTGCTCCCATCCCCGAGGAAGGGAACTACACCGTGGCCATCCTTGACTATGACAGCAATCCCACCGAGCTATATTACGAGGTAGTGAAGATCAATCAGAAGATCCACGCCATCGGTACCCACCTCGCCGCCTGCGATGCCACCTTTGTCTACCACAGCCGTCTCAAGACCAAGGGCGTGTACGACGTTCTTCCCGATGACTGCTTCGTGCAGGCAGGAAACGCCGACATCATTCTCTCCTTGATGGAGGAACGAAAGGGAGACGGCGAATACTTGTTCGTGGTGAATAAGGATTTCACCAAGGAGCAGACCGTGACCCTGACCTTCAAGGGGCTTTCCACGGTGTATCTCGTCAGCGACGAAGCGGGCGAGCTGACCGAGACAGCCCTGAAGAACGGTGCCTTCACCCTGACCCTCGCGGCAGGCGACAGTGCCCTGATTCAGCTCCCCGCAGGCGATTTCATCCGACCCGAGGTCAGCTCTGACCCCAACCTTGCCCTCCACGCCCCCGTGATGGGCACCAGCTCGGCGGGTCAAGGGGATTATTATCTCTACAACCTCACCGACGGCATTGTCAACACCGCTAACGCTGCCCGTGTCGCCGCCCGGAATGGTGAGCTGCAGACCCTGACCGTTGATCTGGGCGGAGTCAAGTCCATCAATCGCATAGACCTTTACCCGGCGGGAATCGGCATGGCCTGCGGTGCCTACAACCCCACCGATTTCTCTATCCTGGTCTCCGCAGACGGTGTAAGCTGGGTAGAGGTGGTCAAGAATACTGAGCCCCTGCCCCCGGATACGGTTCCCGTTTTCCGCTTTGACGATACCGATGCCCGCTATGTGCGCATTTGCATACGCGGTCTGAAGGGTATGAATGGCTACGCCGATATCGGTGAGCTGATGGTCTACAGCGACGATGGCTCCATCCCTTTTCCTCCTGCCACCTCCTATGAGGAGCAGGTACAAAGCAACGACCTTAATATTGCACTCGGTAAGACCCCCATCGCCAGCGGATCGGGTTACGAGAACAGTATTGAGGGATGGGGACTGGCCTACATTACCGACGGCAGTAAACTCATGACGCCTCAGACCGGCGGCCCCCACGGCTGGGTGTCTCAGGGGGTGCCCAAGCAGGAATGCGCCACCGGAACCTGTTGGTGCGGCGTAGACCTTGGAGCGGTCCATACCGTCAACGAGATCCACGTCTATCCCAGACAAAGCGGTGACTACTTCCCCTTGGCCTATGCAATTCAGATTTCCCTTGACGGAGAAGACTGGGAAACTGTCTACACCGCGGAAAATGACACCGAGACAGCGGGTGTTGGGCGCTTCATCAAGCTGGACAGCGACCGACAGGCGCGCTTTGTCCGTATCGTCGCTCACAAGCTCACGGGACCCTATGATCCCCCTATCGGCGGATACCTGATGCAAGTGTCTGAGATGGAAATCTACTGGAAGGGGGATGAGCCTGACGATCCTTCCGATGAAACCGTTGACCCCGACGTTCCCGTTGAGCCTGAGCGTCCCGAAACCTTTGTTTCCGATGTACAAGCCAACGTGGTCGGCGCCCAACTGGTCTATACCGACCTGGCGGACTTCTTCACGATCATCATGCCCACGGGCTTTAGCTCTGTGGAGACCTACAATGACAGCACGATTTATAACGTGACCACGACCGCTGAGATGTATGCCCGCATGAATGGTACATATGCCTTTACGGTGGATCGCGCCGCGAACACCAATAACGGCTGGATGTTCGTCCGTGGTTACCACAGCGTTGTGTCCGATGAGATTATTGGTGCGCCTCTCAAGAACTTTTTCGGCAACAACGAGATTCTTTATGGCGGCGCGGGCATGTATGCGACGATCGGAGATGCCGACGGTCGGTTATACCTCATGTTCAAGGTCTACAACCCTGCGGCATACGGTAGCATTGATATGATCATCTACAGCACACCCGTTGACACCGAAATCAATGTAATCACGTTTACCGACGACGGCGAAGTCGTGACCGTTTATATAGACGACAAGATTTACGCTACCGTCACCCTATTCGGCGAGATTACCTACGATAACATCAAGGCCGAGAACTGCGCTCCGGGTAACGTATTTGTACAGTCCGCCACCATCGTTCTGGCCGACGGCCAGACCCACACCGTGGAGAATACCCTGATCGCTGCCCACGTTGAGAATTCCGAGCTCGGCATCGTCGCCCGCGACGGTTACTTTGCGTTCAACGGGATCAAGGTCGATAAGCTGGACAATTTTGTTGCTCCCGAGATTCCCAACGAACCCGAAACAGATCCCGAGGAGCCCGAAACAGATCCCGAGGAGCCCGAAACAGATCCCGAGGAGCCCGAAACGGATCCCGAGGAGCCCGAAACGGATCCCGTCGAACCCGAGGTTCTTGGCGACGTCACCAAAACCTTCGCCTCCGACGTCCATTCCAATGAAGTCGGCACTCTGCTGGTCTACACCGATCTGGCCGACTACTTCACGGTCACTATGCCCCTGGGTGTCAGTGGTGTCGATACCCTGGAGGGCAATCGGATCTACGGCGTGAGTGCGCTGGCCGAGATGTACGCCCCCGTGGACGGCAGGTACGTATTCTCCGTGAGTCCCGTGGCCATCACCACGAATGGCTGTCTGTTCGTCCGTGGATACCACCGTGTCGTGTCCGACGAGATCCTAGCGGCCAACAGCTACATAGACAGCTACTACGGAAACGATTATATCCTCTACGGCGGATCGGGCATCTACGTCACTTATGCGGACGGCACGCTCTACGTCATGTTCAAGATCTATAACCCTACTAAGTACGGCAGCGCCGACCTGATCATTTTCACCACCGCTCTGGATTCCGTTCCCACCCAGCTCGACGTCACCGACGACGGCGAGACCGTGACCGTGTACGTAAACGGTAAGGCCTACGCCACCATTACCCTGTCCGGCGAGATCACCTACGACAACATCAAGGCCGAGAACTGTGCCCCGGGTAATGTCTTCGTGCAGTCTGCCACCATTGTTCTGGCCGACGGTCAGACCCACACCGTGGAGAACACCCTGATCGCCGCCCACGTTGAGAATTCCGAGCTCGGCATCGTCGCTCGTGACGGCTATTTCACGTTCAGCGAGATCAAGGTTGATAAGCCGGACAGCTTTGTGGCTCCCGCCCCGTCCGATGCAGGCTGATATTTCGATCATCCCGAAAGCTCGATTATTTGGAGAGAACCCAAGTCAAAAGACACGAAAATTTGTGGAATAGCATGGAATAACTTTTAAAATCTCATGTTATCATGAAACTGACATCGCTTTTCATATTGCGGTCGCAATGTGTAAGAGGAGGCAAGTGAAAGAATGAGTCGCATGGGGAAATAACGTGTAGACATATACGGATCTCTGTGCTATCATATTGACATCTTAAGGAGTACAGGGTGTTGTGTACATGACCGGCATTCCTCCATCTCCGCCAAGTCAGAGCGAGTTGAACACCTAAAAAGTGTCCGACTCGCTCTTTTTTTTGCGCCGTTTTTGCTTTTTAGAAATAAATAAACACCTGCATGGTCTGTGTAAACGTCCTTGCCGTTTTGTTCTCATACAATGGCGTTTCAAAAGTTGTTTCGTATAATAAAAAATCCCGGTGATCGTCGTCGGGACCTTCTTTTTTATCGGTGTAATTATAAGTGATCTCTACCTTATCATTATGTAGCACCACCTGCTTGCCCAAAGATCGATCATTTGCTGAGGCTCTTTTTTGATGGCGGTTTTGAGATATTTTACGATCTCGTCCTTGGAGAGCTGTACTAAATCAATTTCTTTTAGCCTATAAAGATGTTTGTACTTATAGCTATTCGTCTGTTTGTGCGGAAAGCCTATTTTCTAATTTTCAGTATAAACTTAAACAAAATGGAATAGATACTAAACCTGTTCCAATGTTTATCAATGATGAATTAGTTGAATATGAAGAGCCTATTGATTTGCTTTATCTACGAGACGATCTCGAAAGGGCCATTGAAAATCGTCCTCCGGAATACAAGGAAGACAACACTTTGATTGAAGAGGTTAAATCTCTTTATAAGTTCTACTGCAAAAAATACTTCGAAGATAAGCAACAAAAAACACAGCCCCACCGCGATGGTGAGGCTGTGTTTTGCTTTAAACAAACGGTTCCGTTTTTGTTCGCTAACCTCCCCGAAGAACCTTCCGAGACGATTGCCGTGGAAGGTTCTTTCTATATGAACGATTGGGAACCATTATGCGGTAGGTACCTCGGTCTCCGCAAAGAGAACCGCTGCCTGCTCCGCCGAGATCCCGCCCGCGTAGAGGGAGACCTTGGTGATCTTGATGTTGGAGATGCACTGGGGAACACCGTCCTGGTTGACGTCGGCACCCACCATGAGCTTGCGGGACTTCTCTCCCACGTGCTTGATGCTTCCCGAGCAGGGGGTGGAGGCGGCCAGTTCACCGTCCAGGTAGATACGAAGGTTCTGCCCATCGTAGG
>JAFQOC010000063.1 GCA_017420845.1 Clostridia bacterium | reverse complement strand
CGTTCCCGCCAAGGCACGGGAGCGCCGTCCCGTGGTGCTCAACTCCTGGGAGGCCTTCTACTTTAACATCAATGAGGACATCATGGTCGACTTCGCCGCCGCGGCCGCCGATTGCGGCATGGACATGGTCATCATGGACGACGGCTGGTTCGGTGCCCGTGTCAACGATCATGCGGGACTTGGCGACTGGTTTGTCAATCGCAACCGTTTTCCGAACGGCCTGCGACCCTTTGTAGAGCGTGTCAAGGCAACGGGCGTGAAATTCGGCATCTGGGTCGAGCCCGAGATGGTCAATCCCGATTCCGAGCTTTACCGCGCGCATCCCGATTGGGTCATCTCCTGCCGCGGACGCGAGCGTTCCCTTTCCCGCTCGCAGATGGTGCTGGACATGTCCAATCCCGCCGTCATCGAATACCTCAAGGCCTCCTTTACCGAGACCTTCCGCGGCGTACCCATCGATTATTTCAAGTGGGATATGAACCGCCACATCTCCGAGCCGGGCTCCCCCACCCTCGCACCCGAGGATCAGGGTTCGCTGGAATACCGCTACATGCTGGGCGTTTACTCCCTCTTTGCGTGGTTTGTGGGGCAGTTCCCCGACGCCATGATCGAAAACTGCTCGGGCGGCGGCGGACGCTACGATCCCGCCATGATGTACTACACCTCCCAGATTTGGACCAGCGACAATACGGGTGCACGCGATCGCGTACTGATCCAATATTCCTCCCAGCTGGCCTATCCCGCATCGGTGATGAGCTGTCACGTTTCCAACCCCAAGGGCAATCTGCGTGAGCTGGCGCTGAAATACAAGGTGGCGATCGGCGGCATCCTCGGCTACGAGTTCAACGTACTGAACACGCCCGACGAGATCAAGGAGGAAATCCGCCATCAGGTGGCACAGTATCGCACCTTCGACCGTCTCATTCAGTTCGGTACGCATTACCGTCTGTCCTCTCCCTATGAGACGGGAATCTCGGCCTATTACTATCAGCTGGACGGCGAGATCCTGCTCAGCGCCATTCTGACCGACGGCGACGCCGTCATCGGCAAAAAGAAGGCGCTCAAGCGTCTGATCATCCGCACAGCCGACAAGGACGCCGTCTACTGCGACGCGATCAGCGGCGCGCGCTACACCGGCGAACAGCTTCGCGCAGGCATTGAGATTGGCGACTTTGATCCCGACGACACGGGCTATGATGCCAAGCTCTGGCACTTCAGAAAAGTATAATTTCTGACTGCCATTCGGGGGATTGCACGCATCTTTTTATTGACAAATCCCCGACTTTGTACTATAATAAATTTTATCAAAATTGAAATTTCCCATCAGTGGACACAAGGAGAACCAACCATGCGTATCGGTATTGTAGGCTACGGAAATCTGGGCCGCGGCGTGGAAAGCGCCATTCGTCAGAACGCGGACATGGAGCTGGTTGCGGTATTCACCCGCCGCTCCCCCGAATCGGTCAAGATCAGAACGGAAGGCGTGCCCGTCCTTCACACGGACGAGGCCTTGAAGATGAAGGATCTGATCGACGTGATGATCCTGTGCGGCGGCAGCGCCAAGGATCTGCCCGAGCAGACCCCTGCCTTTGCCGAGCATTTCAACGTCATCGACAGCTTTGATACCCACGCCAACATCCCCGCGCATTTTGACCGCGTCAATGCGGCGGCAAAGGCAGGTGGGAAGGTGGCTGTGATCTCGGTCGGTTGGGATCCGGGTCTGTTCTCGCTTAATCGCATGTACGCCGGTGCCATTCTGCCCGACGGACGTGATTATACCTTCTGGGGCAAGGGTGTCAGCCAGGGACATTCGGATGCCATTCGCCGTATTGATGGAGTCCTCGATGCCCGTCAGTACACCATTCCCGTGCCCGAGGCGCTGAAATCCGTACGCGCGGGAGAAAATCCCGAGCTGACAACGCGGCAAAAGCACACCCGCGAGTGCTTTGTAGTCGCCTGTGAGGGGGCGGATCTTGCACGCATTGAGCGCGAGATCGTGACCATGCCCAACTATTTTGCCGACTACGATACCACCGTTCACTTTATCTCCATGGAGGAGCTTCGGCGCGATCACGGCGGCATTCCTCACGGCGGTGTGGTCATCCGTTCAGGCAAGACCGGCTGGGATGGCGAGCATTCGCACATTATCGAATACAGCCTGAAGCTGGATTCCAATCCCGAGTTTACCTCCTCTGTGCTGGTGGCCTATGCCCGGGCGGCGTATCGCCTGGCCGGCGAGGGTGCTTGCGGCTGCAAGACGGTATTGGATATTCCGCCGGCGTATCTCAGTCCTCGCAGCGGCGAGGAGCTTCGTGCCATGATTCTTTGATTTGAGGACACGATGGTGTCGGGATGAGGTTTTGTCGAATCGTTTCATGGAAGATAGTTTGCGAAACGATGGTGTTAGAATGAGGTTTATTTAAATCGTTTATAAAGGATTTTTATCAGGATTTCTTTGCTTCTGCAAAGAAACCCTGGGAAAGAAAGCAGCCCCAAGGAACCGCCCTTGCGAGGGAGGTTCCTTGGGTATCCTCCTGGGGATTTTTCGGCATTTTCGCTTTGGATGCGAAAATGCTTCCCCACGGGTGGAGAATTTCATAACGCTCACCTCTAGACGGCCACTCCCCTTCGGGGATGGCCTCTCCGAGGTGGCTTTTATTTTTGAGTCCGAGGCACGGAGTAAGGGCACGGGGGGTTATGTAACAAAAGGATATTGTGACCCAAATCCACAGAGGTGATCTTGCGGTGAGCGTTTCCACTAAATTCAAACAAATTCCCACAGGATCACCTCTGTCCGCAGATCCATCGGTCGGTGCGCAAAAGAATATCACAACGACACGCAAGCGTCCG
>JAFQOC010000062.1 GCA_017420845.1 Clostridia bacterium | reverse complement strand
GGGTTGCAGCTATGCGGGGGGTTCTGGGGGCTTTGCCCCCAGAACCTAAAACGGACGGCCGGCAGTGCCGAGGGCGGCCTTGAGCGCCTCGGCGCGCACCGGTAGGTGCAAGAAAATCGCTGTGAGCAAATGGATTTTTGGCAAATCCATTTGCCGTATGTTATTCGATATAGCCAATTTTCTTGCGGCTTCCGCCGCGCGTCAGAGGGCCGCCGCAACACGAAAGTAGACAAAGATTCGAAGTTGCTTGTTGCGGCTTACAAATGCCGCTAAAGCAGCATTTGTCCGTGGTGCGGCAGGTGGGAAAACCCCTCCGACACCGCCCCCCTTCGTTTTTTGTGCAGGGGCTTCGCCCCTGCACCCCGTTGCGTCGTCGCAACCCAACGCACCGATAAACTGCAATTTACTTCTTTCTCTTCCTGCAAAGATACTCGTCGATCTTCTCCTTGATATTATCGGGGATCTCCTTACGGATGGGGCAGAACACGGCGTTGGCCATGCGCTCGGCGAAGACCGTGATCAACTCGATATCCGTCTCCATGTTCTCCACCTTGATGATCTCGGCGGTGTCGTAGCTGTTGTGGATGGTGGCCGCCTCGCGGGGGGAGACGCGGGCGAAGGAGATGGCGGGGATACCCTTGTCGGCGAAGGGGGTGGAGTCGCTGGAGTAGACCTCCTGGTAGGGGTCGATGAGGGTGCCCAGCTCGCGGCCCAGGTAGCTGATGTAGGAGACGGCGGCCTCCTCGGAGGTACAGCAGGCGATGAGGTGGCCCATGGTACAGCCGATCATGTCCAGATTGATGCAGAGCTTGATGGCGGGAAGGGCGTCCTCGTGGGCGGCGCACCAGGCCTTGGAGCCGAGAAGCCCCCGCTCCTCGCTGCCGCACCAGACAAAGCGCAGGGTGCGCTTGTGGGAGTGGGTGGTGAAGTACTCCGCCAGAGCCAGAAGCCCCACCGAGCCCGACATGTTGTCGTAGGCTCCCTGCGAGAGGGAGGTGGAATCGTAGTGGGCGGTGAAAATAATCACCTCGTCGGACGTTTCGTCGGACTCACCGGGGAGGTCGAGGACCACGTTGCGGGACTTGCCCACGTACTCGTCCTGGGAGAGGGTGATCTTGGCGGTCTTGGCGTTGGATTTAATGAGTGCCACCGCGTCCTTGGCGTTGATATTGACGCAGGGGAGCTTGTCCACCCCCTCGGAGACCATGGCGCGGAGCTCGCGGCGGTCGATGTTGCGGTCGGCGTAGTTGACGCTTCCGTCGTAGGTGATGATGCCCAGAGCACCGTTCTCCAACAGATCGCGGTAGCGCCAGTAGCCCAGGTAGCCGTCGAACAGCACGATACTCCCGCGACAGCCCTCCAAAGCGTACTTGTCCTTCCCCGCCAGATAGTAGAGGGGCGCCTCCACCTGGTGGGAGCCTGCGTTGAGGTAGCCCTTGCAGGGGATGGAAACGCCGTCCACGGTGAGGGTATCGGTGTGCATGGTGGCCATCTGGACGTCGAACTCCTCGATGGTTGCCTGTGCGCCAAAGGAGGCGCAAACGTCGCGGATGTACTCGGCGGCTTTGAGCTCCTCGGGGGAGCCGCCGACACGGACGAACGCGGTATCGGTGAAGATCTTTTGGATAAGTTTGGGTTCCATAGCAGGCTCCTTTTTCAAGATATGTATGGTTTCATAATCAAATATCTGCGTTATTTAGAATAAAGCCAACCATTTCATCATTGGGGGTTCCGACTCGCTGAAACTCTCCATTTGTGTATTCTGAAATAACAGCCATCCAAAACTTTTGCGCACGGATATTGTCTTGCATCTGGCACACTTCCCATTTGCCTTTGAACATCTCAAAAGCCATGAGTGCAGCCGCTTTTCCAACACCTTGGCGTCTGAATTTTCTTGTAACGAAAAATTCATCAATATTGTGGGCATTTTCATCTTCCAAATAGCAACAACCGCCATCCATGATAATGGCATATCCTGCTATTTTTCCATCTACACGAATGAAAAAATTATGTGCTTGTACCTCGTTCATGTAATAATCCGCATCTCCATAAAAGAAACCGTTTTCGGGGATCTCGTCATTCAGATAGTTGGTAAAATCGTAATCGAAGTTGTAGAGATTGATTAACTGAGCAAACGCACGTTTTCCGTTAGACGTGATCGGATCAAGCTGTATTTTCATGATCTATCCTTTTTCAAAGTTTTGGGGATTCTCAAGGGACTTTTTCAAAAGTCCCTTGAGCGGGGGTCAGGGGCAGAGCCCCTCGTTCTTCCGTTCCCCTTACTTCTTCAGCCACGCTACGGTGAGCTCCACGCAGGCCTCGGCGTCGTTGAGGTCCAGCATCTCCACGCCCGAGTGGATGTAGCGGGTAGGAATGGAGAGGGCGGCAGCTCTCACACCCGCGCCGCTCATCTGCATGGCGGCGGTATCGGTACCGCCGGCGGCGAGGATCTCGAACTGGTGCTTGATGCCGTTCTCCTTGGCCACGGCGGCGAATTCCTGAGTCAGCTCGTAGTCGCAGATGACAGAGCTATCCTTCAGCTTAATGGCAGCACCTCCGCCCACCGAGCAGGCCATGGGCTTGGCACCGGCGGCGTCACCCGTACCGGTGACGTCGTAGGCAATACCGATATCGGGCGTAATCCCAAAGGCGGCGGTCTTGGCACCGCGCAGTCCTACCTCCTCCTGGACCGAGAAGACGAAGTAAACGTCGTCGGCCACAGGCTCAGCCTTCAGCTTTTCGGCGATCTTGATCAGCACGGCGCAACCGATGCGATCGTCCATGGGACGGCCGGCGACACGGCGGCCCAGCAGGCGGGTCACACTGCCGCTCAGGGCGCAGAAATCACCGATCTGCACCTTTCTCTCGGCCTCCTTCTTGTCCTTGGCGCCGATGTCGATGTAGAACTTCTCGGGCTTTAGATCGGCGGGGGCGGTGCCTGCCTCGGGAACCAGAATACCCTTGAGGCCGCCGGCGAAGGTCACCTCGGCGAAGGCCGCGGCCACCCAGTTGATGCCGCCGATGGGATTCACGCGGATGAAGCCGCTCTCCTCGATGTAGGTCACGAGGAAGCCGATCTCGTCCATGTGGGCGCAGAGCATGATCTTTTTCTTCTCACCCTCGGGGGCGGTACCGTAGGTCACGGCGATGAGGTTGCCCATGGGGTCATTCCAGCACTTATCCGTAATGGGGGCAACAATGGTCAGAAGCTTGTCCGAAATAGCCTTCTCACGGCCCGAAATGGCGCGAGGGGCGACGAGGGTCTTCATAAGGTTGAGCATATATTTATTCCTCCGTAAATTTCATTGATGTGATTCGATGTGAGCTTCAAATTTGGGTTTATCGGTGCGTTGGGTTTCAACTTTTAAGGGGGT
>JAFQOC010000061.1 GCA_017420845.1 Clostridia bacterium | reverse complement strand
TATCTTGCGAACAATCTCGGCTATAATCCTAACGTCAAGTGCGACCACCACGATCACGAGCACGGCAACGGTGCTCACAGCTGTGGCAACCACGGTTGCGGCACGCACAACTGCGGTGGTCATTGACAAGGTTAAATCAAAAAGGATAGGGGCAAATTTCCCCTATCCTTTTTGATTTAGTTCCACGCCACACCGTTTCCGTCAAGCTCGACAGATACCGAGGACTCGGTGCCAATACTCGGCGAGCTATCTCCAAGCGTAATAACGAGTGCATTGATCGACGCAGGCATTTTAACGGTTGGGTTGGTATTTTTGCTGTGTTACAAAAAATGAGTTTTACTGCTTCTTATTTTTCTGGTAATGAAACGCCCATCCTGGATTCTTCGTTTTCTGAGAGGTTAGCATTGTATGGAATAGGCTTTGATCTTCCATCTCCTCAAAACTTTCCGCTTTGGTTCCTGCGTGATTTAATGCTAGTAACTCTTTTTTTCCAGTTATAAAAAAATCGCAGATAGGTTTCCTAAGCTTTTATTTGCAGGGGCAATTTTAAAAAGGGCTACCCCAAAATGATCATTGCGCGCACAAAGCACCCCGAGAGTCAGGTGGAGGGGAGCCGTATCGTGGATATCGCCAGATGGCTCTCTTCGCAAAATTGACTTTTTTCAAAAATGCGAAATAAAGAATATGGTCCATGCCTTCCGTAGCGACGCCAAGAGCTTATGTGATCTCCCCCCACCACACCCTCCCCGTGTGGTGGGTTTTTCATCCCCTGCGGCCACACGGTCAAGGGGTTTTGCATAAAAAAGTGAAGCAAATATTATCTTTTTTTGTATGTCCCCACTTGCCATCCCCCTATTTTTGTGGTATAATGCTTACACATACACTCCGTTTTCATCCTTATAAGTAAAGAAAGGACATTCATATGCGAATCGAGCTGAAAGATTGGACCTTAACCGTCATCCCCCACAAGGAATACTGCGCCTCCGGATACCCCGAGCGAGGCAAATTCGGCCTTGTTTCGAGTCTCGGCGTCACCATCCCCGCCGTTGTTCCCGGCAATTTTGAGCTGGACATGGTGCGGGCGGGACTTCTGGAGGACCCCTACTGGGGGTCGAATATCATGGGGCTCCGCGAGCTGGAGGACCGACACCTGTTTTACCAAACCTCCTTTGATCTGCCTGCCGTGGCGGAGAATGAGCTTCCCGTACTGAAATTGGAAGGCATTGACACAGTCTTCGATCTGTATATCAACGGCGAATGGGTATACGGCGGGGAAAATATGTTCATGTCCTATGAGATCCCCCTGAACAGCGATATGCCCTTGAAACCCGAAGGCAACGAGCTGATCGTACATATCCATCCCACCATGATCGAGGCACAGCGGAGCGTGATCCCCCCCTCGGCGGGTATGTTCCCCTTCGGCTACGCTTCCCTCTATACCCGCAAGGCTCCCTCCTCCTTCGGATGGGACATCCTCTGCCGCGCCGTGTCGGGCGGCATCTGGCGGCCCGTCTACATCGAGACCGTCAAGACCCCCGCCATCCGGGAGACCTTCCTCTACACCCGCGCGGTCAACCCCGATCCCGCCGACCACACCCGCGGCTACGCCGAGCTGAATCTCTACTATTCCGTAGACCTGGGCGGGGATACCTACTACCCCTTCGACTGCGACAAGCACCCGAATGAATTGCCCTACGACTACACCGTCACGGTGAAGGGTGTGTGCAACGACTGCACCTTCGAGGTCACCGCCGACCTCTGGCACACCTGCGGCAATATCTTCATCCCCGTCCACGGGGCCTACCTGTGGTACCCCAAGAACGCGGGCCGGCCTTGGCTCTACGACGTGACCGTCACCCTGTGTCGCGGCGGTGTCGTTGTGGACGAGAGGACCATGAAGACGGGTATCCGTACCGTGGAGCTGGACCGCACCACCTTCGCCGGCGATGACGGTCAGTTCCGCTTTATCATCAACGGCAAGCCCGTGTTCGCCATGGGTTCCAACTGGGTCCCCCTGGACGCCTTCCATTCCCGCGACGCCGAACGGCTCCCCAAGGCGCTGGAGATGCTGGACGAGGCGGGGTGCAATATCGTCCGCTGCTGGGGCGGTAACGTCTACGAGGATCACGCCTTCTTCGACTTCTGCGATGCCCACGGCATCATGGTCTGGCAGGACTTCGCCATGGGGTGCGCCATCTACCCCGTGGACGAGAAGATGCAGGACGCCCTCCGCTGTGAGGTGGATCACATCGTCCGCAAGCTCCGAGGCCACGCCTCCCTCTGCCTGTGGGCGGGGGACAACGAGTGCGACTTCGCCTGGTGGGGCTGGCACGTCATCCGCCGCGATCCCGCCGAGAACGTGCTGACCCGTAAGATCATCCCCGACGTACTGCGGTTGCAGGATTTCACCAGACCCTACCTCCCCTCCTCCCCCTACCTGGACGAGGACGCCATCGAGGCCATGAAGGACCCTGCCAAGGTAGTGAGCTGTCAGGGCACCGCCGACATCTCGGAGGATCACCTGTGGGGCCCCCGTGACTACTTCAAGGGCCCCTACTACCGCACAGCGGGCTGTCATTTCGCCTCTGAGACGGGCTACCACGGCTGTCCCGCTCCCGAAACCCTCAAAAC
>JAFQOC010000060.1 GCA_017420845.1 Clostridia bacterium | reverse complement strand
GGTACTTCTCGGACAGCTCCTGCATATTGACGGGGGTATTCTTGGAGGAGCCGCTGATGTGCCAGGTCCAGTAGAACATGGCCAAAGTCTTGTCAGCCTTGGGGTCGCCCACGTCGGCGTTGGTCAGAGACACGCGGCCCAGGCCGTCGGTGAAGACCCAGGTATCGGGCATGACTTCATGGGTATAGATGAGGCTGTCCGAGGGGATGACGTAGGGATCGGGGGCCTTGTGGTTGCCGTCGGGAAGATCTCCGTTGCCCACGCAGGGGGCGAAGTAGTCATCGGCCTCGTCAGTAAAGTGGAGGCGGAAATAGGGGAAGATGTTCAGGTCATTCCCGAGAAACCCGTCGGTGTAGAGCTCACCCTCAAAGCCCGTGGCGTCGGAGTAGACGTAGAGACCGGGGACGGCGTTGAGCTCGTGAACCAGGAAGAGGTAATCTCCCGCGGGGAGCTTCCCGAAGGAGACCTCGGCGTAGAGGTTATCCTTCAAGGTGACCCGGCCCGTGCCCGCGGGCTTCTCGGCGACGGTGGCGGCGTAGGTCCCCTTCCACTCGTAGGCCGACATAGTTACCTCCATATCGTCGCGGTAGTAGGTACCGAACTTGACCTCCATGCCCGAGAAGGGGATCAGGGCGTTCATGCGGAGGCCGATGCTCTCATTGACATCGTAGATATCCGCGCCCTCGGCAAAGTCATAGGGCTCCACCTTATTGAGCATATCCTGGGAGCGCTCGCACTTTCCAAAGGGATCCTCCACGGCCTCGGCAAATCGGACGACCAGCTCGGGCTCACCGATCTGCTCTACGCCGTCCAGGTACAGAAAGCCCTTGGAGTCCTCGGGGGAGGTATTGGTCCAGACACCTGCATCATAGCTGGCGTCGGTGATGTGGAAAAGGTACTCTCCCGCGGGCTGGGGGTCAAACTCCACCCAGTTGCGCCAACCGTCCCGCATGGGGTCGAAGGTCTTGGAGGCGATAGGGGTGCCCCCCACGGTGGCCTCGAAGGTGCCCTGCCACTTGTAGAGGTGGAGGGTACAGACCGAGTCGGTCTTCTCCCAAGTGGGCATATTGATGCCGAAGGCGGTAAAGGTGTGCCCGACGCTTGCGCGATAGGAGTAGCTCCGGCCTACGCGGATGGGCTCACGCTTACCCGTACCGTTCTGGACGGTGTGCTCCTTCTTGGGGGCGGCGGAGACCGTAAAGGTCAGAATAGCCGTCATGGAGGACAGCAGCATCAAGAGGCAAAGGAATAGTGCCAGCGAGCGTTTTGAAAACTTGTTTTTCATGGGATAGCTCCTTTCCGGCACAAAATAGGCCGAATGGTTAGGTTTACTTATATTATACAAGATTGGATCGGAAAAGTCAATGCTTTGTGCGCAACTTATCCAAAAACATATGGGACCTCTCAAAAGCCTGTCCACAGCAAAGTCCCCCGTCCCAAAACAAAGGACGGAGACTTGCGTATGGGGGGTCATTCACCGTACACGGCAATCTCGTAAATGGAGAACCAGTTCTCGCCCTCCCGCGAAAGGCGGATGTAGCGAGCCTGCATATCCAGGTCATCCAGCACCACGGTCAGCTCGTCCTTTTGACAGGCGCGGAGGGTCTCGTAGCGCTCCCCATCCGCCGAATACTCGATGCGGTAGGGAACCCACGCCGCCTCCAGAAATGCTTCAAGCCCCGTAACCGTGCAGACTTTTCCGAGATCCACCTGCAGCCAGGCCTCTCCCGAGGGCAGGGAGCCCCAGCGGGTGGTCAGGTCGCCGTCCACGGCGTTTTCCTTCTTATACGCTCCCTCTTGGGCGGTGGCGGTAACGGTCTTGCCCTTGGCGATATTGACTCGCGCCGCCTCCTCCTTGCCCGCGGCGATATCCTCGTCGGTGGCCTCGTAGGCGCGAAGCTCATAGATGGAGACGTAGTTGCCCCGCGGGATCTCCAGACGGATGAAACGGGTCTTGGCCCCCTTTAGATTAATCTCGGTCACCATGGAGCCGTCGTCCACGTAGACCTTGTGGGCGGTGAAGCTCTTGCCATCCTCCGAGAGCAGAACGGTGAAGGGGGCGTAGATGGACTCCCACAGGATATCCACCTCGCCGATGGCGTAGACCTGACCCAGATCCACCTGCCAGTAGTGGTTCCCCGCGGTCAATCCAATGCCACTCCAGCGGGTAGTGGCCGAGCCGTCCACCGCCAGGGAGGGATTCAGGCTGTCGCTCTCGCTGTAGTTGGAGGATGCGGGCTTGTTCAGAGCCAGATTCTCCCGCTTCTTTGTGGGATCGGGCACCTTGTAGGTAGCCTTTTGAATGTAATCAAACTTGGTATCGGGAGCGCAACGGTTCTCCACGTCCTGCACCACGGTGACATCACCCACGGATACGGTGGCCTTGGCCTTGAGATCGGCGGAGGAGGCGCCCACCGAAACGGTGTAGTCTCCCTTGTCCAGGATCCAGCGGCTCTCGGCGGTGTCGTAGGTCATGAGGGACTCCACCGAGGCGCGGATGTACACCCGCTGACTCTCCCCGGGGGCGAGGACTTGTGTCTTGGCAAAGCCGCACAGCTCCAGCGCTGCCTGCTCCTGGAGGGTCTCGGGCTTGGTGATATAGAGTTGGACGATCTCCCGCCCCGCCACAGAGCCGGTGTTGGTCACGGTGACCCAGGCGGAGAGGGTGCCGTCGGTGTTCTGCTTGACGGTGAGATCGCTGTACTCATAGTTGGTATAGGACAGACCAAAGCCGAAGGGGTAGGCCACGCCCACGCCGAAGGTGGTGTAGTAGCGGTAGCCCACGTAAATGTCCTCGTAGTAGGTCACGTCCCTGGCACTGCCGGGGAAATAGTCGGCGGCGGGGGTGGAATCGTAGTCCACGGGCCAGGTCATGGCGGTCTTGGCGGAGGGGTTGACCTCACCCGTCAGCACCTGTCCCAGGGCGGTACCGCTTCCCTGCCCCGCGTAGCCCAGGTAGAGGATAGCGTCCACCTTGTCCCGCCAGGAGACCACCTCCATGGGAGAGCCCATGTTGAGAACCACGATGACCTTCTTGCCCTTGGCGTGGAAGGCCGCCGACACACGGTCAATCATGTCGGCCTCGGTGTCGTTCAAAAGGAAATCTCCCTTGAGATTGGAGCGGTCCTGTCCCTCGGTGGAGCCGCGGGAGATGACGATGAGAGCCACGTCAGCCCCCTCGGCCATCTCATTGGCGTAGGCCTCGGTGACGGGGATATCCTTGGAGGGATCCATGGCGTCGTGGTAATCGCAGTTCTTAAAGGGGTTATTCTGGGAGCCGTACACCGACAGGCCCGAGGTCTTGCGCAGGCCCTCCACAATGCTCACGGTGGTGTTGGGGGACACGCTGCCCGAGCCCGAGCCGCCGAAAACGGTCTTGTAGGCACCGTTGCCGAAAACCGCCACCGAGGTGCTCTTGGCCAGGGGCAGGGCGGCGTCCTTGTTTTGGAGCAGAATGACGGTATCGGCGGCAGCCTCGGAGGCCACCTTGTGATGGTTCTTGACGTCCACGCGGGTGTTCATCTCCAAGCCCTTATGGGTGGGGGACTGGGCTACTACGGTGAGCACGCGGTAACAGCAGGCGTCCAGGGCGGTGTCGGTGATCTTGCCCGCCTTGTAGGCCGCCAGCACGTCGGCGGGGTCGGTCTCGTTACCGGGCATATTCACATCGTTGCCCGCGCCCACCTTATCGGTCATGGTCCCCGCCGCGCCCCAGTCGGACATGACGAAGCCCTCAAAGCCGAACTCCCCGCGGAGGATGTCGGTGAGTAGCTCTTTCTTGACCGAGGTGTGGTCCCCGTTGAGGCAGTTGTAGGAGGACATGACGGTGAGGGGATCTGCGTCGGCCACCACCATGCCAAAGGCCTTGAGGTAGATCTCCCGCAGAGCCCGCTCGGTGATATTGGCGGAGGTGGAGCCGCGGGCTGTCTCCTGGTTGTTGGCGGCGAAGTGCTTGATACAGGCCCCCGCCCCCGAGGACTGCATCCCCTTGACGTAGGCCGAGGACATGATCCCCGTGAGGATGGGATCCTCGGAGCAGTACTCAAAATTTCGCCCGCAGAGGACGTTCTTCTGGATGTTCATACCCGGGCCGAGAACAATGTCGATGCCCAGGGCCAGGGAATCCTCACCGATGGACTGTCCCACCTCGGCGATCAGGGTGGGATCCCAGGAGGCGGTGAGGTTGTGGACCGAGGGGTACCAGATGGAGGTGGAGTACCGCACCCC
>JAFQOC010000059.1 GCA_017420845.1 Clostridia bacterium | reverse complement strand
TGCCGCGTTCCTTAGCCTTCCCCAGCGGGGAAGGTGGCACCCGCTTTAGCGGGTGACGGATGAGGAGAGCGGGTTTCAGATTGCCTTCCTGGTGTCAGCTTTTCTCTTGCCTATCAATGAAAATCCACACCCGGAAGGCTTTTGTATGCGGCTCTCCTCATCCACCGCTTCGCGGTCCCCCGCATCCGCTTGCGGATGGCACCGCATGGGGAAGGCTAATCAAGGTCGGTGCCACCCCACCGACAAACCCAAATTTGAAGGTTGACTGCATAGCTACGATGGGATCACGGTCTGCAAGAAAGAACCGAGCCCGTGGGCTCGGTTCAAAGGGATTTAAAGGGATACAGGGGAAGATCAACGTCCGCTCTGCAGCTTGCGCAGGATGGTGCCGATCTGTCTGTCAAAGCGCTTGCTGGTGGAAGCGTAGCCGGAGGCGAAATTACTGCCGGAGCTGAGGACGGCGGTTTCGAACAGACCGTTGAAGCCCAGCTGGGTAAAGTACATAGCCATATCGTAGGTACGGTGCAGGAAGATAAGATCCAGCATCTCGGAGGACTCCAGATCCTGCACGTTACGGGTGGTCAGCATGACCTCGTAGTATGCGGGACGGACGTACTTCTGGGACAGGAGGGTGTAGGTCTCCAGCACGTTGGCGAACATATCCATGTCGTTCTTAGCCACCGAGGTGGGGATGGAGAGGGTGGAGCCGATGGAATGTCTCCAGGTAGTGTAGTGCTCCTGCTCCTTGTTGTACTTGGGAACGGGAACCACGCCGTACTCACGCTCCATAGCACCGTTCAGACCCCGCAGGTAGCTGGCGGCCTCGCAGTAGAACAGGGCACGACCCTGTACGAAGACTTCCTTGGAAACGGCCTCGCTGCCGTGGGGGGCAACGTAAGTGGAGTTGTTTTCCAGAACGATGGTGCGGGCGAGATCCAGAACGTTGAGGGCCTGTTCCATCTTGGCGTCCAGAACCAGCTCGGGGGTGTCCATGTCACGGCTGTTGACCACGTACTGCAGGCCTGCGCCGTAGAAGAAGGTGTTGCCGATGGAGCCGGGGGTGGAGAAGCCGTAGGTATCCTTCTCGTCCCACTTGCCGTCACCGTTATCGGTGGCCAGCTCCTTAACGATGGAGTTGAAGTGATCCAGGGTCCACTCGCCTGCCTTGACGGTTTCGTAGGGGTTGGCGACCTGGTACTCGGCGCGCAGCTCCTTATTGAACATGAACACGAAGGTCACGTCGTCGTCCACAATGTTGAAGGGACCGTCCATGAAGAAGACCTTACCGTCCAGGGCGAAGTCCAGGGTACCTGCGTCCCACCACTCCTGCTCGTAGTCAATATCCATGTCCAGATAGTTGTACAGGTAACCCGAGGTAGCGTTGGAGGCGGCGATATCGGTGGTGGTGGTGATGAGCTGGAAGTCACCCGTACCCGTCTGCACCTCACCGACGATGCGGCTGCCGATGGAGGAGTTGGGGGTGGGGATCAGCTTGAATTTCAGCTTGCAGTACTCCTCAAACAGAGTATTGCGCTCAAAAACGGCGTCATTGATGACACCGCTGCTGGTGGTGTCGCCGCTGTCGGCCTCAGCCTCCACCTCTTCGGTGTAGCCGCCGATGTCGTTGACGTACAGAATACCGAAATCGTTTCCGCCCCAGTCGACCTCACCGCGAAGATCTCCGAGGGCTTGCTCTACGGGATCGGTGTCTGCCTCGGTGACGTTGTCGGATGTCTGATTGGTGGTGTCGGTACCGTCGGTGGTGTTTCCGCAAGCGACCAGCGTCAAAGCAGCCATCAGGCAGGCAAGAAACAGACAGAGAGAACGAATCTTTTTGCTCATTGCGTGCATCTCCTTTTTGTGATATAAATACATTGTATCATAGTTTTCCTGTTTTGTCAAGGGATAATCTGCTGTGGCATTGGCGGAATGAATGAAAATTGCAAAAAAACAAATACCGAGCATAGGCCCGGTATTTGTTGGAGTAGAATCATTTATCCTCCAGCTTACGGAGAATGCCCTTCAGCGCGCGATCAAAGGTCTTTGCCTTCTTGGTGTAGTTGGAGCTGAAATTGTCGGAGTTGTCGTTGGTAGCGCTCTTGAAAAGCTCGAAGAAGCCGAAGGAGTTGAAGTAGAAGGACATTTCATAGACACGGTTGGAGAACATGAGATCCATCATCTCGGCGGACTCAGCATCGTGGACGTTGCGGCTGGTCAGCATGATGTCGTAGTAGGCGGGCTTCAGATGCTGGTGGGACAGGACGGCGTAGGCCTCCAACAGAATGCCTACGGTCTCGGCCTTGGCCTCGGGAATGGCGGAGGTTACAGAGAAGGTGGAGCCGCTGGCGTGGGTCCAGGTACGGTAGAATTTCTGAGCCTTATCGTACTTGGGCACGGGCAGAATACCGAATTCGCCCTCCATCTCCTGGGTCAGGGGAGTCAGATGGTTGACGACCTCGCCGTAGAACAGACCTCTGTTCTCCTTGAAGGCGGTCTGACCCAGACCTTCCTGACCGGGAGGGGACATATAGGAGGCGTTGTTATTGTGGTAGATGGCCTGAGACAGCTCCAGAACGTCCAGAGCCTTCTCCATCTGAGCCTTGTCGGTCAGGAAGAGGGTGATCTCGCCGTCCTCGCCGGTGTTGTTGATGTAGCGGAGGTCAGAGCCAATGAAGAAGGTGTTGCCGTACTCCCAGGTGTTGATGAAGCCGTAGGTGTCCAACTCGTTCCACTTACCGTCACCGTTATCAAAGGAGATACCCTGAATGACCTTGTTGAAGTAGTCCAGCGTCCACTCGCCGTCACGGGCGGTCTGGTAGGGGTTGGGAACCGTGTTCTGGTAGGTTCTCTGCATTTCTTTGTTGAAGATCAGCACGTAGGTCACACCGTCGTCACCAAAGTTCAGAGAACCGGACATGAAGTACACGCCGCCGGCCAGGACAAATTCGGCCGTGCCGCTATCCCACCAGGGGCCCTCCAGATCCATGCCCAGGTCGTACATGTTGTACAAGAAGCCGTTGGTGGCCATGCTGGCACTATCACCCAAGCGATGGTCGATGAGGTGGAAGTCACCGGTCGGCGCGGAGGCCTCGTTCTGGACGGTGGAGGAAATGCCGCCGGCGTCTTTCTCGACGGTATCCCATTTCAGATTACCGAAGTCCTCAAACAGGGAGTTGCGCTCGTAGACGGCGTCGTTGATGACCTGGCTGGAGCCACCATCC
>JAFQOC010000652.1 GCA_017420845.1 Clostridia bacterium | reverse complement strand
GGGAGAACTTATTTAAAGAAGTTCTCCCCCCACAAATATTACAATTCAATCAATTCCTTAGGACTCTTGGTAAAGTCGTGGATCGTCCCATCCGGGAGCACCGCGATCATATCCTCAATGCGGCAGCCGTACTTGCCCTCGACGTAGATGCCGGGCTCCACCGTCACCACGTGGCCGGGGGCCAGGAGGACGTCGGCGGGGACCGAGGCGGCAAAGCGGGGGGACTCGTGGATGTACAGCCCCACGCCGTGACCCAGGCTGTGGCCGAACAGACCCTTGTAGCCGGCGCCGTCAATGATATCGCGGGCGATCTTGTCCGCCTCGGCGCAGGGAAGACCCACGCGGAGGGACTCGATGGCGGTGGTCTGGGCGCGGAGGACGGTGTTGTAGAGACGCTTGATCTCCTCGTCGGCCTTGCCGATGACCACGGTACGGGTCATGTCGGCGCAGTAGCCGTCCACGCGGGCGCCGAAGTCCATGGTGAAGAAGCCGCGCTCCAGCTTCACGGGGCGGGGCACGCCGTGGGGGCGGGAGGACTGGGTACCCGACACCGCGATGGTGTCAAAGGCGGTCCCCTCAGAGCCGTGAGCCCGCATGAAGAACTCCAGCTCCAGAGCCACCTCCACCTCGGTGCGGTCGGGGTTGATGAAATTGAGGATGTGGGCGAAGGCGTCGTCGGTCAGTTTTTGGGCGCGGGACATTTTCTCAATTTCGGCGGCGTCCTTGTACAGGCGCAGACCGTCAATCATGGCCGACGCGCCGCTTTGCATCTCCACGCCCTCGAAGGTCTTCTTGAAACGCTCCAGGAGGGAGTAGGACAGGGTAGCCTCCTCAAAGAGGGCGACCTTCACGCCGTAGTCCTTCAGGATGGCGGCCACGTAGGAAAGCATAGAGCGGTCGGGCATGACGATCTCGAACTCGGAAGCATCCACTTGGGTGCGGGCATCCTCGATGTAGCGGAAGTCAGCCAGCAGGAAGGCCTTTTCGGGGAGGACCACCACGAAGCCGTCGGTGTAGTTGAGACCCGACAGGTAGCGCTGGTTGATCTCGGAGGAGACCACGATGGCCTCGGCGTGAGCCGCCTTCATGGCGGACTGGAGCTTGGTAAGATGGGACATGGTATTTATCTCCTTGTTGTTTTGGATGTGGGGTTCAAATGTAGGCACGGGGGCGGATGATCTACCACCATTGTGTTACTGTCAATCCGGCATTTGTTGCCGTGTCTCTGAAGTAATATTCGGTATAGTCGGCGAAGGCTTTTTGCCCGACGTATGCCGCGGGCTTTCCGTCAGAGCCCATAGGCCATTCGGGACTTTGGAGCCAACGGGGATACCCCTTGCAATCTCTCGGAAACGCTATTTTGATCTCTTCTTTTACCATCCGCTTCCGTTCCCCCTTTTTCATGGTGGACGGATATTTGGGTAAAATGAATTGGCTCACATAATTTTCCGCAGACACTCCGCCTGACAGATACCCCGGGAGCGTGTCCAATATGAATTCGAACTCGTTATGGTACTTCTCGGTTCTTTCCGATGTCTGGTCGAATTGATAGTAAAAATCCGCAACGGTGCCGTGTATCACGTAAGCATCGTGCGCCGTAAGGGGCGACAGCGTTTTGAGGTGCGCGCTGACCTTGGGTGGGTTCACTTTCCACTCGTTTGAAAGATCACGGAATGATTGTGCGTGGAGCTTGATATACCGCTCCACGTAGGAACGGGCGGCGAAGGGCTTGTTCTGATTCACGTTTTTCATCAGAATCGTGCGGCGCCGGATCGGAACGTCATACTTTTCCATATAGTCCACGATGGAATCCAGATAATCGGCGATCTCGTTCGTCTCTGTGAACAGACGCATAAATTCCCCTATATCCATCTCACCGATGGCAAAGGCTTTGATGGGTTTCAATGCGGGATGACCGGAAAAGCTTGTTAAAAATTTGGAAAGCTTTTTGTTTTCGCTGATTTCGGTGAGTTTTTGGAACATTGGATTCCTCCTTTCGTGTTTGGTCATTCGCGGTTCAGGGTTGCGTCGTACCACGAGGGTACGGGATCATTCATGTTGTCATACCACGCCAGCACGTCCCCCGCCTGCTTCAGCATGGTCTGCACCTCCCCCTCCCCGAAGGGAATGGCCCACGGCACCGAGGAGAGCATATTACTGCTGATGTACAACGCCAACAGCCGCCAGAAATCCAAGGGGACGGCGGTAGTCCCGTCCACGCCGAAGTAGCCGTCCACCAGTCCCGTGGCGAAAACGGGAGCGGCCTGGGCACACCAGACGATGCGGTTGAACTCCTCCCAGGGGTCCCCGAAATCGTAGCGGTCGAAGTCGATGATGACGATCATGGGATCGGTTTCGGCGTCGGTCAGCATCATGTTGCCGATGTGGTAGTCCCCGTGCTGGAAGGTCTGGGGGCGGTTTCGGAGCAGGTGGCGGTTCTCCTCAATGTAGCGCAGGAGGTGATGATCGCCCTCGAACCGGATGGGGCAGTCGGCGTACATTTTGATCTTGCGGTTAATCTTGGCGTTGAAGCGGGGCTCCCAATCGGGCTGATCGGGGGGCGCGGGGATGGAGTGGATGCGGGTCAGGTATGCCCCCGCGTCACGGCCCAGGCGGTACTGGACCTCGGTGGGGAGCTTGGGGACGCTCGGCTCGGCGTCCACGCCGTCGATCCATGTGTGAACGGCGAAAATTCCTTCGTCGCATTCCCCGATGGCCACGGGACGGCACATGGGGATCCCCGTGGCGGCCACGGTCTTCTGGAGGTCGAAGAGCTTGACAAAACGGTCGCCCCGCTCACGGGAGGTGATGCGGAGGAAGTAGGGGGTGCCGTCGGCGGTGACGGCGCGGTATTTGCGGTCCCCCGACCAGCCGTAGTCGATGGGGGTGAGGGTTTGGAAGTCGGTGAGTTTCATGGTTCTGTTGATGTGGTGTGTGCTGAAAGCGGTTGACAATATGGGCGAATTGTGGTATAATACCCAGCGGATACCGAAAGGT
>JAFQOC010000058.1 GCA_017420845.1 Clostridia bacterium | reverse complement strand
TAGTGAAATACGCTTCGCGTGTGAAATGCCTGCGGCGTGAAATACGCTTCGCGTGTGAAATCCTCCCTTCGGTCGGGTGTCGGAAGAAACCCTACGGGTTTCAATTTTCATTAAAATGGACAAATCCGAAGGATTTGCACCCCACTCTTCACTTTTCACTCTTCACTTTTCACTCAAATTTGGGTTTAGCGCGGAGCGATAAACCCAAATTTGAACTCCAACAGTCATCGGCATAAGCCTCAAAAACAGCCACCGTCGATCCCAACGGTGGCTGTTTGATCTGTGAGGGCACTTACATTATTTCTTCTTCAGCTTCCCTACCACACGGCCGCAGCAGGCAATATCCGTAAAGTCGCGGAGAGGAATGGGAGAATAGGCGGGATTCAGGGAAATGAGATGATCGCCACCGTACTTTTTGAAGTAACCGGCGCCGTCCAGGATAAAGATTCCCAGATCCCCCTCCTCCACCGTATCGGTGGTCTGAACCAGCAGGATATCCCCCGAGCGATACTTAGGCTCCATGCTGTCGCCGCTGATACGGAGGGCGAAGTCCGCCTCGGCGGTCCGAGGATCGTCGGGAATACTGATTTCATCCACAAGGGTAGCATCCGACAGGATCTCACCCACACCGGCAGAAACAGACAGATCGTACAGCTCGATGCTCCGACGGCGGAGTCCCGTAGGCAGCGTCCCGGACCCGGAAAGGAAGGAGCGAGGAACGGCCTTGGTATCCTCGGCGGCAACAGCCTCGCGAGCCGCTTCGGGTGCCTCGGATTCACCGCCACCCCGAATGAGATCGGCGAAGGTCAGGGTATGGATCGGAGGCTCCACCGATGCGACCTCCGATGCAAGGATATCGGCGGTGGGCTCCATGGCGGTAACCTCCAAAACGGCCGAGGAGGCAGCTCCGTCCTCGGGACGGCGGAGACGGGGTGCCCCGCGACGGGCAGAGCGACGGGCTACGTCGTGGAGCTTGATGGCCTCCTCGTCGGCCTGACGCTCGGCGCGGGCGGACTCCATATCCACCACCGTGCGGACCAAGGCGCGGCCGTAGGTATCCAGACCGCGGTAGGCCTCCACCAGAGTGATCTCGGCAGGCTCCAGGGTATAGTTATGGGTATTAGCGGGCACGCCGGTAATGAGCCAATCCAGCGAGCAGTCCAGGGCTCGGCTGATGGCCACGATATTGGAAAGCTTGGGAGAGTCGTTGATTCCCGCCAGCAGCTTGGACAGGGTCCCCAGAGGGATGCCCGTCATTTCCGACAGCTTATCGTTGGTGATCTTGCGGCTGCTCTTGAGTTGCTTGATCCGTTCCAGATAGGTTTCCTGTTCCATGGCACGCTCCGTCTACGCCCTCGGGCGTTTCTTTATTTGGAACTATTATACCATATTTTTTTGGATTTGTAAAGGGGTTTTTCAAAATATTTTTCCGTTTTCAATCCTATTTTGCCGTTTCCTCCAGAATGCGACAAAGGGCGTCCCCCAAGGGGGTGAGCAGGGCCAGGGCCTCGGCGAATGTATTGCCGGCAGAGCCCGCCTCCAGAGTCAGGACCCGCACGTCCTCCGGCTCAGAGATCAGCCCGTCCCCGCCGATCACGCGGACGGGGCGGCTCAGGGTGGGCTCCTCCTCCCACAGGGCTTGCCGCAAAGCCAGCGCCACGGCCAGATCCCGACCCGTAGCATCCCCGGGACGGCCTCCGCTGACCGTGACGCGGAGCTGGGCGCAGTCCTCCCCGCGGTATTGAGTCCGAGTCCGAAGAATCCCCCCCGAGGCCGTCATTTCGGCGCTTCTGCCCAGATCCAGCACCAGGCCCACGTCGGGATACAGCCGGCAGTAGTGGCGGATCATGGCCTCGGTACGCTTGCGGATCACCGCGGAGGTCTCCCCGGGGGATACCGACACCCGCAAATGAATGACCGTCACGCCCTGCCCTCGGAGATACCGAGCCAGAGACGTCCCCAGAGACACTACCCCCTCGGGATCCATAGGGGACTGAGCCTGAGCCAATCCCCCGACAGAGGGATCGAAATAGGGAGCGCCGTCGCAGTAGCCCTCATAGGGATGGGTATGTACGAGGAGGACGGCGGGAGTCCTTCCCTCCTCCCACAAGCCCCCCGAAGGCAGACTGGGGGGAAGCTCCCCCGACTCCCGAATCACGTAGCCGCTCCCCCGCTCCCCGAGGCTCATATCCAAGGGCTGAACGGGGATACACCCCTCCGGAACCGTGACCTCAGGAACGGCCGTCTCGGGTAACGTATCAGCGGGTGGATTCCCCTCGGTGTCCCCGGGTAGGTCGGTGGTCAGGTCCTCTCGGGAAGGGGACTCGGTGTCAACCGATCCCGGTTCCTGAGAGGGGCGGTCGGAGGGCGCCTCCGGCCCCGCCGAGGGATGGGCCGTATCCTCCGGCTCGGAGGGAAGGGTGACGGGCTCAAGGGTGGGCTCGGATACCGTCGGATCCTCCTCCCAGGTGGACGGGGCGGTTTCCTCGGGTCGGGAGTCCCCCTCCGATGGTTTTGTATGCGCCTCGGTCTCATGACTCTGCTCTCCTTCAAGCAGGGAGGAGTCGCCGGGGGGGATCCCCTCTGCCTCGGGCAGATCTCCCGGCCCCGGTCCCGGGCCTCCGAGATCCCCCCCATGGGAGCCTACCTGTCCCATCCCCCATTCGGGCAGAGATAACAAGCAGATCACCGCCCCCACGAGCAAAAGCAGGCAGACCGCCTCGGTTGCCCGTACTCTCCGTCGGAAGAGCGAGCTCAGGGAAATGGGCGGACGTCGGATCCATGCCCGAAAGCGGCTCGGACGTGGGGCTGATACGGCATTGCGGCCACGGATAACGGGAAGGGGTAGATCCTTTGGCATATTTGGCCTCCTATGTGTTGAACTTCACGCCATTCTATGCCGGGCTTTCCCCGTATATGCCTTTTTTACGTCTCCCCTACCCCGAAGGCCAGATCCAGTGCCCCCGCCAACACCCGACAGGACAGCTCCACTACACAATCGCTGTCCTTGGGCGCCACGATAAAGCTGCGCCCCGTTTCCAGCACACGGGTCAACTCGGGCGGCAGACTATCGGGGGACATCCCCGCCTGCTCCAGAGCGTCAAGGACCAGAGTGGACGAGTCCACCACCGTGGGCACTCCCACGCCCAGAACGGGACATCCCACCGTCTCCCTGTCGAGGGCCATACGGCGGTTGCCGATTCCCGCCCCCGGGGATATACCGCGGGAGGAAAGTTGGAAGGTCGAGGAGAGCCGCTCGCAGCTCCGAGCCGCCAACGCGTCCACAGCTACGATCAGATGCGGGTGTGTTATGCCCGCCGCCGCGCGGACCAGCTCCCCCGATTCCACCCCCGTCTGACCCAGAACGCCCGGGGACAGGGCAGCCAGCTCACAGCATCCCAGGGTCTCGTACAGCGTCGGGTCGTAGTCCCTCACGTGACGGGTCGCGGTGATCCGTCGAAGGGTACCGGGACCAATGGCGTCGGGGGTCATGTCGGGATTGCCCAGCCCCACCGCCAGAACGCGACAGGTCGGCCCCGGAGCACGACCCAGCATCGCGGTAGCCATGCAGGTCAGCTCCTCCGCCAGAACCCGGCTCAGCTCGGTCAGCTCTCTCTCTCCGCGGAGGGTAATGAGGCCGCAAGAGACCGTGGTAAAACGTCCGCCGTCCTCCTCGATGCTGCGGCAAACCGTAATCGGCAGTCCCCCCACGTCCACCTGCCTCTCCTCCGTGGAAAGAGCAGGACGCCCCGCCTCGCAGGCCAGGTCTGTTCGTGGGCAGGGCGAAAAAGTATCTTTGGAGGACGGTGGGTACAGAAAGAACGCAGAGCTCATAAAGGCCTCCCGACATGTTTTTACGGTTTTTTCAAGGGAAACCGACCGTTTTTCGGGGATAGTATTCCACGGCCGGGCCGATTCTATGCTCTGCCTCTCAGAAACGCATTTTTTCGGTAGGCATAATGTACAATTTTTCGCATCCCAAGTTGTGCACCTGTCCAAAACTGAAAAATATGCTCGTTTGCTTATTGATTCAAAAGCGATTGTATGGTATAATAGTGTGAGTAAACTGTATACGTGTCCCCATGTCCAAAGGGGGCACTGCATTTCACAAGGAGGAGAAACCGAACCATGATGAAGCGTATCTTTGCGTTGCTTCTTTGTGCCGCCACCCTGCTCACTTCCCTTACCTTTATCGGCTGTGACGATGAAGACAAGAAGGAAAAGAAGGAAGAAGACAAGGGCCAGTACATCACCACCTATCTGACCGACAACGTCTACGACCTCGACCCCGCCAAGGCCTACACCAACGAGGCTCTGGCCAACGTGGTCAGCCTTATGTTCGACACCCTGTTCAAGCTGGATGAGAACGGTAAGGTCAGAAAATCCCTCGTCCGTGAATACGTGATCGAGGAGAACGAGGCCGCCGGCGAGTATAAGATGCAGCTTTACCTCAACGACACCAACTGGTCCGACGGTACCGCTGTATCCGCTAACGATATCGTATTCGCCTGGAAGCGTCTTCTGGAGGTGGATGCCAACTACGAGGCTGCTTCCCTCCTGTTCGACATCAAGAACGCCCGCGCCGCTAAGGAAGGCGACGTCTCCATCGACGACGTCCGTATCTATCCCGCCGAGCAGCAGATGCTGGAGATCTTCTTTGAGGGTAAGATCGACTACGATCAGTTCCTTCTGAACCTGACCTCCCTGGCTCTGGCTCCCCTGCGTGACGATATCGTCTCCAAGTCTGACGACTGGGCCAAGAAGCCCGGTACCATGGTGTGCAGCGGTCCCTTCAAGCTGGGCCGTGTCAACATGAAGCTGGGTACCGATCCCGATACCGAGAAGCTCTTCGACGCATACTACGAGTATAAGGATGCCAACGGCTTTGACAAGGTGGGAGACTACTTCTCGAAGCAGTCCATCACCGACTTCATGCTGGAGCGCAACATTTACTACTACCGCGACTATGAGGAGGATCGTCTGAAGAAGTCGGTCACTCCCTACAAGATCTGCGTGGACTGCTCTCTCACCGAGGAGCAGCTGACCGCCATGTACGATGCCGGCATGGTTATGTACATCTCCGACGTTCCTCTGGCTCTCCGCAAGGACGGCTCCATCGCCGCTAACGCCGAGGTAGCCGACAAGTCCTTCTCCACCAACTCCATTTACCTGAACCAGAACGCCGTCGTCGACAACGGCACCGAGGAGGGTGAGAAGCTCTTCGCAAACGAGAAGGTTCGCCAGGCTCTGTCTCTGGCCATTGACCGTCAGGCTATCGTGGATGCTGTGGTTTACGCCCAGGCGGCAACCGGTCTGGTTCCCACCGGCGTATTCGAGGCAGGTGCCGCCAAGACCCTGTTCCGTGACGCTTGCACCGCCTCCTACGACTTCCTGAGCACCGACGCAACCAAGGCTGCTTCCCTGCTCTCCGAGGCAGGCATCAAGCCCTCCAAGTACACCTTCGAGCTGACCGTCGCCGCTTACGACGAGGTCCACTGCGCCATCGCTGACATTATTGTCGAGAACTGGAAGGCTCTGGGCTTCAACGTCTCGGCTAAGAAGCTGGACACCATCGTCAACAACGATTACTACAAGTACACCGATTCTACCCCCGCCGACATCTGTGACGATCTGTACGCGGAGGAGCTCCGCAACGGTAAGTTCCAGGCCATCCTGTTCGACTACGTGGCCTTCTCCGCCGATCCCTTCTCGGTTCTGTCCCAGTTCGCGAAGCCCTTCTCCGGCCGTGGCATGGACATGTCCAACCCTGACGAGTATCTGCTGACTCCCCACATCACCGGCTACGACAACGAGGCCTACAACACCCTGATGGAGGAGATCTTCGCCGAGAAGACCATCGCCAACCGCGCTGATAAGCTCCGCGAGGCCGAGGGTATCCTCATGAACGACCTGCCCGTGATCCCTGTGGTCTTCAACCTGAACGCCACCGTGACCAGCAAGCAGCTTAAGGGTGAAAAGACGAGCTACTACAACGTGCTGTCCTTCCAGAAGGCCAAGATCGCTTCCTACGACAAGTATCTGGAGGCCGGTAAGACCTACATCACCGCCCATTTCTCCGAGCTGAAGTTCACCGAGGCGAACGAGTGCGCTTACACCGAATTCGAGCTCTTCAAGACCGCGAACACCATCTACTCCCAGTACTTCCTCGACGAGAAGGAAGAGAAGAATTAAACTATCTTCAAGTCCCCCGCAAAGCGGGGGACTTTTTTTGGATTTATAAGGATTTTTTCGGGTCACCTATAGACATTTGCGTTTTTTTGTGCTATAATAGTAAAATGGATAAAGTGGGGGAATATATTTCCCGTTCTGAAAGGAGGCCTTGCGTTATGACCATCACCAACCTGTTCCCGGGCTCTTACGGCTCCAACTGCTACCTTGTAGAGGACAACGGCGAGGCACTGATCATCGATCCCTCTGCATCTGCCTCCGCCATTCTCCGCAGACTCCGCGAGGACGGCTGTACCCCCATCGGTATTCTTCTGACCCATGGCCATTTTGACCACATCATGTCGGTGGATACCCTGCGACAGGCGGAGCCCAACCTCAAGGTCTACATCCACAAGGCCGACGCCCCCATGCTCACCGATGCCGATAAGAACGGTTTTTCCTTTTTCTTCCGACAGGATCGGGTATGGAAGGCCGCCGACATCCTCCTCTCTGACGGCGATGAGATCAAGGTCGGAAACGCCGCCTTCACCGTAATCCACACTCCCGGCCATTCTCCCGGCTCGGTTTGCTATCTATGCGAGGAGGAAGATGTGATGTTCACAGGCGACACCCTCTTTGCCGACAACATCGGTCGCTGTGACCTCTGGGGCGGCAGCTACGCCACCATCCGTCAGTCCCTCAAGCGCTTGCGTAGCTATGACGGCGGACTCACCATCCTCCCCGGCCACGGCGACACCAACAAGCTGTCCGGGGCGCTGGACAACACCATGTATATCTGATTTCAAACGATTATTCCCGAAAGGATGACATACCCATGGATATGAACTATCAAAAGTTAGCTGACTTACTCTTCCCCCAGGTTACCGAGACTCCCGAGGAGTGCGAGGCCGGATTCCCCGCCCGCAACCTCCCCGAGGGTGCCAAGGTGACCCGCTTCGCCCCCTCTCCCACGGGATTTGTCCACTTCGGCGGTCTGTTCCCCGTCATGGTAGGCGAGCGTCTGGCTCACCAGTCGGGTGGCGTGTTCTACCTCCGCATTGAGGACACCGACGCCAAGCGCGAGGTCCCCGGTGCCGCCGAGGGTCTCATCACCACCCTGGAGCGATACGGTATCCACTTCGACGAGGGCGCCATTCTGGGCCCTAACGGCAAGGTCACCGACATCGGTGACTACGGCCCCTACAAGCAGAGCCTCCGCGCACCGATCTACCACGTCTTCGCCAAGAAGCTGGTGGCCGAGGGCAAGGCCTACCCCGTCTTCACCACCGAGGAGGAGCTGGAGGCCCTGAAGCAAACCGATAAGAAAGCCGAGATCAAGAACGTGGACTGGGAGGCCGAGGCCGCCGCGAGACGGGCCGAAATGCTGTCCCACCGTGAGTTCACCATGGAGGACGTGGAGCAGAATCTGGCCGCAGGCAATCCCTGGGTGCTCCGTCTCCTGTCCGACGGCGACGGCGAGAAGAAGATCACCTTCCAGGATTTGGTGCGTGGCAAGCTGGAAATGCCCGTCAACGACGAGGACTTTGTGCTTCTGAAGTCCGACGGCATCCCCACCTACCACTTCGCCCACGCCGTAGACGATCACCTCATGGGCACCAATTTGGTCATCCGCGGCGAGGAGTGGCTCCCCTCCCTGCCCAAGCACCTCCAGCTCTTTTACTACCTGGGCTTCAAGGCCCCCAAGTATATGCACATCTCCCAGATCATGCGTCTGGACGAGAACGGCAACAAGAAGAAGCTCTCCAAGCGCGATATGGGCGCCAACCTGGACGATTACGCCAAGATGGGCTACTGCGCCGAGGCGGTGGCTGAGTACGTGCTGACCCTCCTGAACTCCAACTACGAGGAGTGGAGAGCCGCCAACCCCACCCTGCCCTACACCGATTTTCCCTTCAACATCAAGAAGATGTCGGCCTCGGGCTGTCTCTTCGACTTCCAGAAGCTGAATGACGTCTCCAAGAACGT
>JAFQOC010000651.1 GCA_017420845.1 Clostridia bacterium | reverse complement strand
TTACCTTTTCCGTGCAAGAAAAACCATCAGAGAGGGAATGAATATGGAAAGACTGTTCGGTGAAAAAAGCTACCGCCCCCAGACCTTTGCAATTGATTTCTGGGGAACCAAGGGCGGAGAGGACCGCGAATACAGCGAGTTCAGACGCCGCAAGATCAAGGGAAATATCCTGCTGGCCGCCTACTATGCCCCTGTTACGATCCAAGAGATCAGCATAGAGCTGGGTGTGTCCCTGCCTTACTTGGAGGATGAGATCGCCCTTCTGTGTGAGCGACGGTACCTGATCTGCAAAAACGGGAAGTATCTGACAAATATCCCCGTGTTTTCCATGGATTGCAGTGAGCGCATCCAGAACAAGCTGGAGGAAGCCACCGCCAAGGCCGCAAAGCGGTTTGTCGATACGGAGGACAACTTTGCAGAGAAGTTTGGCTCCCGATGTGAGGACGAGGATCGGTCGAGATGGCAAAAGCTGATGCTCTGCTTCCACCTTGCGCTTTTGGAGACCGATGACGATCTGGCCTGCGAGTATGGCGAATTGCCCGCCGACGGCCCCTATGCGCTGGTGCGGGGCGGCGGCGGACAGGGGATCATCTGGGGACGTTGCGCACATTTGGGGGAGGACTCCGACGCGGATCATGGCATCCAAGGCATCTATAACGGTTACCCCTCCGACGACGGACGGGGGAGTGTCATAGCTATGAATTTCCGACAGACCCTGAACGCCCAGCGGTTTGAGGGGGAGGCCACCCCCGTGGTCTGTGTGGCTGCGGGGTGCTATGAGTATCTGCCCCGCGAGTGGCAGGAGAACATGACGGCGTGGGGCTACGCAAGGGATGGGAAGGCTACTTTTCCCATCTATACACAGGAAGAATACCGTGAGTTGTCGACACTTTTGAGGGGTTGCGTTCAGACTGTGATCGACCTCAACCGCGAGACCATGGCTATAGCAGCAAGGATCACGGCCGATCTGGCTCCTGCTCACATCAAGGAGACCGCCGCTTACGTGGGAGCGTTCGTTCACCGCTTTGTTGCTCTGGACAGACTGGTGGAGGCTCTGTGGGATACGGGTTGGCTGTCTCCCGTTGATGATACCGCTAAGCCGGCTATGTGTGTGGTCTTGTCACGGTAAAGGAAGATCCATCTTCTAAGTATGGATCGGTGTCCTTGACTTCTCCCTCCGCCTGTGGTATAATGCTTTCAGAGAAGCGGGAAGGGCATCCATTCCCCAAAAACAAGGAGGATCGCGCCATGATCACAGCCACCAAGGAATTCCTGTCCCACCTGGATCAGCTCTGCGAGGAGAGGAAGGCGGCCATCCGCGCCGCCGCCGATACCGTCACGGTCACGGGTACCACCTACTACGTCAGCAACGGGGGCGATGACAATTCAGACGGTCTGACCCCCGAGACTCCGTGGCAGACCCTTTCCCGGGTTTCGGATGCCGAGCTTTCCTACGGGGACTGCATCCGCTTCAAGCGGGGGGATCTCTTCCGCGGACAGGTCAAGACCAAGCCCGGAGTGACCTACGCCGCCTACGGCACGGGGGAGAAGCCCCGCTTCTACGGCTGGGACAGGAGCCTGGCCGATCCCGCCCTGTGGGAGCTGTACGATGAAGCCCGCCGCATCTGGAGGCTCACCGAGCCCATCCTCGATTGCGGTACCATCGTCTTCAACGGCGGTGAGACCCACAGCCGCAAGCTCATCCCCTCCTACATCGGCGGGCGATTCGTCTGCCGCGAGGACGAGAGCCGTCCCTTTGACGTGGCTATCGACATGACCCGTGATCTGGATATGGTCTGCTTCTACGACGAGAGGCTGACCGAGATCCCCACACGGGGGGAGAGCTTTCCCATCCCCGTCATCGACGGCGAGAGCTACGGGGAGCTGTACCTGCGCTGTGACGGGGGCAACCCCGCCGAGGTCTTCTCCGAGATCGAGGCCCTGCCCCGCAGGCGCATCTTTGTGCTGGCCTGTAACCCCGACGTGACGGTGGATAACCTCTGCATCAAGTATACGGGCGACCACGCCATCGCGGGGGGCGGTCAATGTCTGAAGGGGCTGACCGTGACCAACTGCGAGCTGGGCTGGATCGGCGGCTCCATCCAGCACTACTACGGCACCGACCCCAACTACCCCGAGGGCGGGCGGGGCACCGTCACCCGCTACGGCAACGCCATCGAGATCTACGGGGGCTGTGACGGCTATCGGGTGGAGAACTGCTACATCTACCAGGTCTACGATGCGGGCATTACCCACCAGATCTCCACGAACGGCGGCTTCTACGCCCTGAAGAATATCCGCTACGCCCATAACCTTATCGAGCGTTGCGTCTACTCCATTGAGTATTTTCTGGAGAAGAACGGCGGGGATGAGGCCAGCTACATGGAAAACTGCGAGATCTGCCACAACATCCTGCGCTTCTCGGGCTTTGGCTGGGGCCAGCAACGCCACAACGTAAACACCCCCGCCCACATCAAGGGCTGGAGCTACGAGAATACCGCGAAAGATTTTTCGGTACATCACAATCTCTTTGACCGCGCCGCCTACCGTATGCTCCACACGGTGGCCCGCGATCCCGAGAGCTGTCCTACCCTGTACGGGAATACCTACGTCCAGACCCTCGGCGGGATGCTGGGTCAGTACGGCGGGAACCGCGAGGCCGAGCCGCCCGTGATCCCCTTTGACGGGGATACGGAGCGGGTGCTGACCGAGGAATGGGGCGAGAGGGAGCCGACGGTGTACGGGGTCGAGTGAACCCGTTTCACCGCAAAACAAAGTAAAGGAGACCTTTTGTCATGGCAAAAATGTCCGAACAAGAAAGGATCCTATTCCGTACGCTCTACCGCACGCTGGATCTCCGCGGCTGGATCTTCGCGGCGGTCACGATGTTGGCGGTGTGGGTGGTCGGTGTGCTCCTGCCCCTTCGGTGGGCGGTGCTCCTGTCCATTCTCGGTATAGCCGCGTCCATCGTGGGGCTCGTGATCAGCGCCCGCGCCATCAGGGCAGGGAAGCGGGATCCCCTGTTTTCCATCTGGCTTGGAGGGGGGCTGGCCTCCCTCTTCCGATTCCTCGGCATGGGCAACGCCTACACGTATTATGAGGAACCCTTTTACCCCTTCTGGAAGCTTGCGCTGATCCTCGGTCTGGCCGTCGGTGTGTTTGTGACGGTCAAATGGGCATGGAAGCACACAGGCTTTTGGCTGCGGCTCGGCAGTATCTTTGCCACCGCTCTTGTGGCGTTCTTCCTTGTCTTGACCATGATCTGCCACTTAAATCTTCTCTTGGATTTCATCCCGCCCGCCGAGCGGCAGACGGTCATCGTGAACAAGAACGAGCATGACAACGGGAGATCCTCCGACACCTACTATTTTGAGCTTTCGGTGGATGGAAAGCCCTTTGAGCTGGAGGTGGGACTGGTGGAATACTTCTTGTACGACGAGGGGGACACCTACACCTTCAAGGAGTACAAGGGCGCGTTTGGAAAGCCCTTTTACGCGAGAGGTTAAGTTGACCATATATAAAACGACCCGACGGGATCATTCACCGTCGGGTTTGGTGTTGGCGGGTATTTCAAATTTGGGTTTATCGGGGAGGCAACCGCGACCATTAGCCTTCCCCAGCGGGGAAGGTGGCACCCGCTTTAGCGGGTGACGGATGAGGAGAGCGGGTTGAGTTTTC
>JAFQOC010000650.1 GCA_017420845.1 Clostridia bacterium | reverse complement strand
GCTTCGGGAAGCAGATCGCGGATGATGGCGGTCACGCGGGGCATGGTGGCCAGATGGATGGCGTTGGCGGCCACCTGCATATCCACGTCGGCCTGCTGGGGAACGACGGGGAAGTCGTCGATGTAGGTGGAGGGAGCGGTCTCCTTGATGAATCTGTGCTGAAGCAGATAGTCGATCTTGTCCTCAAAATACACGGGAGCCACCCCGATGGCCTCGGCGATCTCCCGGACGGTCTTGCCCTCGTAGGCGCAGGCCACCAGGATCTGCTTGACCATGGTATCCTGCAAAAAATGCCAATGGCTGGGAATGCCGTTGCACCCGCACATATTCAGGTCGGCGGGCGCGTAGGACAGGCGCTTATTCTTGGTCTCGTTGTTTTCCATGGGTTCTTCCATACCTTTCCTTACGTTCTTTCGCGCGTCAAAGAGCCGTGTCTTGACCGTCCCCTCGGGGATGTTCAGAATGCGGGCGACCTCCTTGACGCTTTTCTGTCAGAGATAGTACAAAACCACACATTCCCGCTGGATGCGGGAGAGCAGGGAAAGCTCATAGGTCAGCCTCGCCCGCTCCTCCTCGGCTATGATCGCCTCGTCGATGTCGCAGAGGTCGAAGTAGGAGACCTCGCGGTCGGACAGATCCCCCACCGACGCGCCCAAAAGGACAGCCTGCTTCTTGCGGGAACGGTAGAAGAGACGGAGACGGTTTTGGGCGAGCCCCCAGAACCAGGGGTAAAAGGCGGCGGGGGGCTCCCCCCTACCGCAGGCCTTGCGGTAGGATATGATGGCCTCCAGCAGGATCTCCTGGGACAGATCCTCGGCATCGTGGGTGTTGCACAGCCGTCGGTAGCACCACAGGTAGGTGGATTCCATCAGCTCACCGGTAAACAGCTCGGATTCTTGTGTGTTCATGCTTTCTCCTTGGAGACGGATCTCCTTTGAAGCCGCTTACGGCTTCGGCGTTCGGTACCGTACACCCTATAAGTAACGGTCGGAATCGGTTGGTTTGGAGGTAATGCTTTCTTTTGGTAAAAAAATCTCCCGCGCATGGCGGGAGATGGGGGGCTCACACGACTGTTTCCTCAATTCGATTCTTTTTCGGACACGAAAGACGGGCTGATCTCCGGATCAACGTCCGTACATCCTGTTCATTCTGGCAAAGCGGTTTCGGTCAATGGAGGCCAGCTGATCGGCGGTGACACGGAAGGACCAGTTGCCCTCGGCCTCGCCGGGGGTATTCATGCGGCAGTCGGCTCCAAAGCCCAGCACGTCCTGAATGGGCAGGATGGCGAGATCGGCCACCGATGCCATGAGGGTACGGATGATGGCGTCGTAGCTTTCGGGACGGTTCCAGTTTTCATCCGTGAAGCCGCAGTAGTCCAAAAGATCTCGGCGGGTGGACGCGTCGCATTCCCAGACAAAGCCCAGAAGGGTGTTGTTGTCGTGGGTGCCCGTGTAGGCTACGGTGTTGGCCACGTAGTTGTGGGGGAGGTGGGTGTTGGCAGGATCACCGTCAAAGGCGAACTGGAACACCCGCATACCGGGGAATCCGCTGTCATGGACGAACTTGACCAGTTCGGGGGTGGATTCGCCCAGATCCTCGGCCACGATCAGGGGGCGGTAGCCCAGCTTCTCCTCGCACTCGTCCACGACCTTGCGGAGCTGTTTTACGAAGGGGGCGCGGGGGCCCTTCTCCCAGTGGCCTTCCTTGGCGGTGGCGGCATCGGCGGGAATGCTCCAGTAGGATTCCAGACCCCGGAAATGGTCGATACGGACTCCGTCAAAGAGGGTCAGCATATGGCGCATACGGTCGGACCACCAGGCGTAGTCGTCCTTCTTCATGCGCTTCCAGTCGTAGAGGGGATTGCCCCAGAGCTGACCGTCCTCGGCGAAGTAGTCGGGGGGACAGCCTGCCACGGCGGTGGGTCTGCCGTCCTTGTCCAGCTGGAACTGGTCACGGTTAGCCCAGACGTCGCAGGAATCGTAGGCCACGTAGATGGGAATGTCACCCATGATACGAATGCCCTTTCCGTTGGCGTAGGCGCGGATATCGCTCCACTGCTTCATGAAGTGGAACTGGATGAACTGCCAGGCGAAGTGCTCGGTTTCGTCGATGGCGTCGGAGGTCCATTCGTACCAAGGGGCATCCCCGTTGGCGGCGCGGCGGGCCATGAACTCGCAGAACTGCTCCAGGTAGGGGTTTTCGGCGGCGAACTTGGCGATCTCGGCGCGGTCCTCGTCGGTGGCGCGGGAGGCGGCCAGACGGAGGATATTCATACGGGTCAGGTTCAGCTTACCGAACTCGCAGACGTAGGGGGTGTCCTGCTTGACCGAGGCCAGCTCGTCGGGAGTCAGGTAGCCCTCGGCGGTGAGGATACGGAGATCCACCAGGTAGGGATTGCCGCCAAAGGCGGAGTAGGACTTATAGGGAGAATTGCACTCGTCGGCCATGCAGAAGGGCAGAACCTGCCACCAGGTAAAGCCGCTGTCGGCGAGAAAGTCGATGAAATCGCGGGCTTCCTTGCCGAAGCAACCGATGGAATCGCTCCCGGGAAGGGAGGTAACGTGCATGAGGACGCCGGAGGCGCGGGAGTTGTTCATAACAATTCCTTTCTAATGGATAAAATCATTATTCTCTGGAAATCAAAGGCTGACGTTCATCACGCCTTATGAACCAGAAGCCGTGGTAAATAAGCTCCGCCTCCTCGGTCGTATTCCAAGGATAGGAGAGCAGATTCAACAAATGGGTAGAAGGGGGGAGGCCGATATAGGGAGCATAGGATGCTGCCAATTTTCCAAATTCCTTCTCTGTAAATTCTGCGGGAAGGGATTTCAGAAATCCAACAAATTCGTTTTCTTTGTCGGAAGGAACGGATATCCAACAGT
Source organism: Clostridia bacterium (assembly GCA_017420845.1). GTDB lineage: Bacteria > Bacillota > Clostridia > Oscillospirales > CAG-272 > CAMEON01. The sequence continues at coordinate 1,902 of JAFQOC010000650.1, read as the reverse complement.
TGGTAATCATGGGGCGAAGCTTGACCGGGGCAGTATCAAACTTTTTCTGATAAGCCGGATTCTCCGCAAAATATCGGTCGATCTCGGCCTGCACCTCATCGGATACGGGACGTAACCACGAGGAATCCTCGAAAACGAAATCGATACGAGGCTTCATTTTGGGTGTAAATGCCTTTTTGAGTATCGCCCATTGACCGTATACCTCCCCGGCTTTATGGGAAGGGGGTGTGCCATCTTCGTAGGCAACCTTGGATCGGTAGACGATTTTGGGTTTGAGATCCACGAGTTGCCAATATCCTGCGCTGTACGAGGTATAGAACTCACCGATTTTCAACATAGCCATCTCCTTTAATGGGCCTCAAACCAATTCTTCCCGATATGGGCCTCCACATCAAGGGGCACCGACAGCTTAACGGCATTCTCCATCTCCTCGCAGAGCAGAGCCATGGCCGCCTCGGCATCAGTAGCGGAGGACTCGAGGATCAGCTCGTCGTGGACCTGGAGGATGAGCTTGGCATCCAGCCCGCTCTTTGTAAGCCTGTCGTGAACGCGGATCATGGCGATCTTCATGATGTCGGCAGCAGTACCTTGGATGGGGGAGTTCATGGCCACCCGCTCACCGAACTTCTTGCGCATCTTGTTGGACTCCGCCAGCTCGGGAATGAAGCGGCGGCGGCCCAGCTTGGTGGTGACGAAGCCCTGCTCGTAGGCGGTTCTGATGATCTCGTCCAGATAGCGGTTGATATCGGGGTAGCTGTTCAGATAACTGTCAATATAGGATTTGGCCTCGGCGCGGGAGATATGCAGATCCTCGGACAGAGAATGCTCACCCATGCCGTACATGATGCCGAAGTTGATGGCCTTGGCTTTCTTGCGAAGCTCCACCGTGACGTGATCCTTGTCCACGCCGAAGACGCGGGAGGCGGTGTCGGTGTGTATATCGAAGCCCGAGATAAAGGCATCCCGCATGGCGGTGTCTCCCGCGATGTCGGCTAAGAGGCGCAGCTCAATCTGGGAGTAGTCGGCGTCGATGAGGACGCGGCCTTCGGTGGTAGGGATGAAGAACTTGCGAAGCTCTCGGCCCAGCTCGGTGCGGATGGGGATGTTCTGGAGGTTGGGCTCGGCGGAGGAGAGGCGGCCTGTGGCGGTGCCGGTCTGCTTGAAGGTGGTATGCACCAGACCCGCCCCGTCGGCCACCTTGAGAAGCCCGTCCACGTAGGTGGATTTCAGCTTGGTGACCTGGCGGTACTCCAGAATATCCTCGATGATGGGATGGTACTTTTTCAGCTTATCCAGCACCTCGGCGGAGGTGGAGTAGCCCGTCTTGGTCTTCTTGTCGGTGGGGAGCATGAGGGTCTCGAAGAGGATCTCGCCCAGCTGCTTGGGGGAATTGATGTTGAAGGGCTTGCCCGCGTAGGTGAAAATACGGGTTTCCAGATCGGCGGCGTAGGTGTCCAGCACCAGGCCGTATTGGTAGATGGATTCCCGATCCACCTTGAAGCCAATGCGCTCCATATCGAACAGGACGGCGGCCAGGGGCATCTCCATGTCGTGGAAGACGCTCATCTGCTGAGTGGCGGTGAGCTGCTCGGTGAGGGCGTCGCAGAGCGCCTCATAGCAACGGATGGCCTCGGCGGGGGGCGTGTTGCCCAGATAAGTCACGGCGATGCGGTCGAGATCGAAGCTGCCCAGACCCGAATTGAGGGCGTAGGCGGCCAGCATGATATCGAAATCCACCCCGCAGAAGGGGAGACCGTCGGCGGTCATGCGGTGGTAGAGGTTTTTGGCGTCGTAGGTGATCGCGGTGATGCCGTCCTTTTGGAGAAAGGCTTGGATGGCGTCGGCGGTCTCGGGGGTGATCTCACCCACGGGGCAGGTGCAGAGCTTGCCCTCGCGGCAGAG
>JAFQOC010000649.1 GCA_017420845.1 Clostridia bacterium | reverse complement strand
GTACGCCCGCCACAGTGTGGTCTGTGCCACCGCCAATATGGAGCTGGACAACTACGAGCGCACCCTGCGGCGGTACTATGACCACATCAACCTCATCAAAGAAAAGTACGCGGGGAAGATCAACGTTCTGCGGGGCATCGAGCTTTGTACCCTCAAGAGCGAGCAGCACCCCAATTTCTCCCTCCCCGAGGGGGCGGATATCTCCTATTTCGACTACTGTCTGATCGAGAATCTGGACAACCATACCTCCATCACGGGGGGCGACCTCTTCGCCTACGCCAAACGATGCGGGACTCCCGTTGTGGGCGTGGCCCATACCGACCTCTTTGCCCATATCGAGCGGCGGGGGGAGGATCCTCTGGATTACTTTACGCGCATGGCTGACGAAAACATTTTTTGGGAGATGAACGTCAGCTACGATTCCATCCACGGCTACCGCGAGCATAAGTATTTCCTGGACTTTTTTGCCGACGAGGAAAAGCAGGAGATCATCCGCAAGTCGGGTGTCCGCGTCAGCGTGGGCTTTGACGGCCATCGGGTGGAGGACTACCTCCCCGACCGCGTGGCGGGCTACTGCAAAAAGCTCACCGAGCTGGGCATCAAAATGCCCTTTGAGGTGTAAGATATGAAACGGTTCTTTTTGATTCTTTTGGCTCTCGTGACGGTTCTGGCGGCCCTTCCTGCCTGCACCCCCGAGGCTCTACCTACCGAGACTACCGATGGTACGGCCGAGGGAACTACGGTGGGTGACGCCACCGAGCAGCCCACCGAGGCTCCCACGGAGGACGCTACCGAGACCCCCACCGAGCCCGACACCGAGGAGGAGGCCGTTATGCCTGTGAAACCCTTGGAAATTTCCCAAAGATACTTCATTTTCCGCATCTGGAACTTCACCGAACGATCCCTCAGCACCTTCAAGTACATTGTGGATTCCGCCGCGGCCGACGGCTTTAACGCCATCAAGGTTCACATTCCGTGGTACCGCGCCGAAAAGACGGCGGGAGTCTATGACTACGGAGTCTTTGACGAGATGATCGACTACGTGGTCAAGGAAAAGGGCATGAAGGTGGCCATCTCTCTGGACATGACCCGCCGCAAGGGGGACAGCGTGATTCCCGAGACCGAGATCATGCGGGATCCCGCAGGCAATCTCTGTATCGGCGGCTCCGAGACGGGCGACCGTATGCAGATCTCCTTCAATTCCGAGGTTGCCGTGGAAAAGTGCGTGGCCTTCTACAAGGACGCGGTGAAGCATTATGACGAGCGCTACGGCGATATGGTTCTGTTCTATCTCCCCGCCTTCTCCCAGTACGCCGAGACCGAATACTGGTGCGCGGGGGAGTACGACTACTCCGACAACGCCAAGGCCGCCTTCCGGGTCTTCCTGCAGGACACCTACGGTACGGTGGACGCCTTGAACGCCGCCCTGGGGACGGGCTACGCCTCCTTTGACGCGGTGGAGCCTCCCTCGGCGGGGGCCTCCGACGGCTTCGGTCAGCTGTGGTACTCCTTCCGCCATAAGAGCCTCAAGACCGTCATCGACCGCCTGGCCCTGGCCCAGGAGGAGGTCACCGAAGGCACCAAGTTTGCCATTCAACTGGGCTGTGTCTACGATACCGCCTCGGCCCTCCGCGGCACCTTCGGCATCACCGAGCTGTGCGAGAACGTGGACGTCTTCTGGATGGATGACGGCCCCCTTATGAATCACCACTTCTCCATGGACTATGTGCGCTCCTGCCTCCCCGATACCGTGGAGCTGGCCCAGGAGATCGACGGCCCCTACCAGAACGGCGCCACGCCCGAGAATTATCTGGCACAGGGTCTGACTTGCTTTGAGCGGGGATGCACCTACGTCAGCGCGGCCAACTGGGGCATCAACGAGCAATATGAAGCCTACCGCCACGTCTGGCAGGAGATCGCCTCCACCTGGCTGGGTGAGAACCCCCCCGCTGTGGTTCAACCCAAGGAGAACACCCCCACGGTGGAGGTACCCCTCTCGGAGCTGCTCCGCCGCCGCTCCCCCGAGCGGTATATCGCCCTGTACCGCCGCGCGGCCTCGAACGGAGAGTTCGTCTATCTCAAGGTGGTGGACGATCTTACAAACGCCAAGCCTGCCGCCCCTGCTCCCGTGTTCAGCTTCCCCGGCGGGTATGCAAGTGAGCAGGGAAAGAACAACTGGTACTACCGCTCCCATACCCGCAAGGGCATGACCGATATGACCTTTGATGCCACCAATAACCGCTGGCAGGGTGACGCGGAGTTCTGTCTCATTTCCACAGGCTCCATGCACCCCGACACCGCGGACGCCGCCCTGGTCTTTAAGGCTCCCCGGGCGGGGACGGTCACCTGTCTGTACAGCTTCGTATCGGCCTCGGATCAGGGGGACGGCGTGATCCTGTATATCAAGCACAACGGACAAAAGGTCGAGATCGGTAACGAGAAGAACGGCGGCCTTCTCATCACCTACGGCACCCCCGCCGACGGGGAGATCACCCTGACGGTGGCCGAGGGGGATGAGATCGCCTTCATCATCAACCGCAACGGAACCAACACCTTCGACGCCACCGACACCTCGGTGACTGTGGCCTACCAGTAACCGCTACACAGTAAAAAGGGGCGAAACGCCCTGTTAGATAAGGAGAAATTACTATGGCAACCGAATACGGACTTCAACTTTTCAGCGTGCGCGACATCACCGGCAACGATCTGGAGGGCGCTCTCAAGGCTGTGGCCGAGATGGGCTACAAGTACGTGGAGTACGCGGGCTTCTTCGGACACTCCGCCGAGCAGGTGAAGGAGTGGCAGGACAAGTACGGTCTGCAGTGCAGCGGCACTCACTCGGGCTGGGGCGAGCTGCTTCCCGAGAACATCGAGGCCACCATTGCCTTCCACAAGACCATCGGCAACCCCAACTACATCATTCCCGGCGCGGATCTCTCCACTCTGGACAAGATCATTGACTTCTGCGCCGTCATGAACAAGGCTCAGCTCCGTCTGGCCGAGGAGGGCATCTCTCTGGGCTACCACAACCACAGCCACGAGTTCGTGGTCATGCCCTGGGGCTCCACCATCCACTCCGAGCTGGAGAAGCGGGGCACCTTTGACTTTGAGATCGACACCTTCTGGGCCTTCAACGCGGGCATTGACCCCATCGAGACCCTGAAGCGCCTCTCGGGCCGTGTCAAGGTCATCCACCTGAAGGACGGCTTCAAGGGCGGTGCGGGCAAGTCCCTGGGTCAGGGCGAGGCTCCCGTGCTGAAGGTCCGCGAGTACGCCATCAAGAATAACATCCGCATGGTCGTGGAGAGCGAGGGCCTGGATCCCACCGGCCTCGAGGAGGTCAAGCGCTGCATTGATTTCCTGAAGGCACAGGAGTAAGGGGAACGGGGGAACGGGGGAACGGCCTCCGGCGGGGGGGGGGGGGG
>JAFQOC010000648.1 GCA_017420845.1 Clostridia bacterium | reverse complement strand
CAGGGGGATTCGGATAATCATAGCCTTGCCGTACACGTTCACGTCGGCCTCGCCCACGCTCTGCATATCAGCGGGAGACTTACAACGAAGGATCTGACTCTTGCCTCCCTCGACCTCGTAGTTGACCACGAACTCGTAGCCACCCATGAGGTCGCCCTCAGCATTTGCGGTCTTGAGCCACAGGTTCATCCAGCCGTGATCCCCCGCCTGATGCTCGGTGATGGCCTCCGCGCAGGTGATACGGAAGTAGAGATACTCGCTGTCCCGCAGGACCGTGACCGTGTCGATATCGTTGCGGCCCGTGGTGTCGGTGTAGACGGTGTCGCCCGCCATGGCCTTGTAGTTGCGGTCTCCGCATTCCCCCGTGAAGTCGCGGTAGGTGGCCTGCGAGGTCTCCCACACAGCGGTATCGTCCTTGGTGATGTCGGGGGTGGCGGCGGGGTACTCGTAGTGGACGGCGGGGGCGAAGTTGTCGCCTCGGATGTTCATAATGGTCATGAAGTAGCAGTAGTCCTTCATGCCGTTGGAGCGGGAGGGCTCGATATCGCGGGAGTACTCGGGGCAGTAGGTATCGCAGGTGAAGTAGTCCTTATCCCCCGCGCGAAGCTTCTCGGCCACCCACTCGTTCCAGCCCGTGAGGAAGACAAAGCGGGCGTCTTCGGCTCTCTGCTCGGGAGTCATGCTCAGCACGGTATCCCACTGGGCCTGGAAGTTGAGATCCTTACGCCAGTCGTCGTGGTCGTTCTTACCCGTCCATTCCCCGTCGGGGCGCTTCTTGGTGGGATGCCATCCACGGCCGCGGGAGCCGCGGATATCGGTCATATTGACCGTGACGTGTTGGGAGGTGGAGAGGTTGATCCAGCCGTCCTGGGAGCGCTGGGGGTAGGCGAAATCGATCCAGGGAGCGCCGTTTTCGTGCAGGATATTCTCGGTGGGCCATTGGGTCACGCGGAAGTCAAAGAGCTCCGAGAAAAGCTTATCCTGCTTGTTCTGGGACTTGGCAAAGGCCGCGATGACGTTGTCGGGGGCGACGATCATGGGCTTTTCGGGGTCGTTGGGGGTGAACCACAGGCTCTTGTATACCTCTCTGGAGTAGAAGATCTCGTAGACCCGTCTGAAAACCCCAATATCGGCGTTCAAATCGTGCTTGCCCAGATAGTAGACCACGCGGGGCACGTCCCAGCCCTGAGCCTGATACTCCAGGAGGATATCGAACAGGATCTTAGTGACGTTCTCATACAGGACGTTATTGGAGGTGTCCAGCACCAGGAAATCCACCCCTGCCATGGTGAGCATCTCGATCTGCTTGCGCATGACCCAGGCGTCCTGGCTGTGGTAGTAGCCCCAGACGGGTTCGCCCCAGAAATGGGCAGACCCTACGGGGGTGATGAAGGTGTCAAACTCGGTGAAGGCCTTGTGGTAGGTGGAGTCGAAGGTGATCTTGTTGATGTCGTAGATACCCGTGTGGTTGGAGTGCTGACCCAGGGTCAAAAAGTAGAACATACCCACGTAGCGGTCGTCGTTGACCTTGCCGTCCACGGGGTTGATGACACGGCCGAAATCGTCGGTGCCCGCGATATTCAGCACCGAATACTGAGCGGCGGTGAGGTTGCGGTCATCGGGGACTCGCTCCACCGTGGGCTCGGGGTCGGTCTCGGGCTCGGTGTCACCCTCCGTGGGGGCTTCGGTGGGGGTCTCGGTAGGCGTTTCGGTGGGGGTCTCGGTGGGGGCCTCGGTTACGGGATCGGTATCGCCCACGGTGGTATCGGCAGGCTGCTCGGGGGTCTTGTCACAGGCGGCCAGAGGGGAGATGACCATCAGACAGGCGAGGAGCAGGGTCATAATCTTGGTCAAGTGCTTCATAGTTCAGTCCTCCTTTTTCTTGAGTGACACGGCAGAAGCCGCGATCAGGATCACCACCGACAGGGTCATAACGGTGGCACCGCAGCCCTTCTTTTCGGGAGGGCAGCCGACGATCTCGGCGGTGGTCTCAGAGGCGGTCGTCTCTACCGCGGGTGCTTCGGTCACAGGGTCGGTGGGAGTCTCGGTAAGCGCTTCCGTAGGGGGCTCGGTAGGTGCCTCTGTAGGAGGCTCGGTGGGGGCTTCTGTGGGTGCCTCGGTGTTGGGATTCTCTACCACCTTGACGGTGTAGGTGGCGGTCATGTCCTTGACCGTGACGGTGACGGTGGCGGTGCCTGCCTTGGAGAAATCGTAGCTGACCATTTCCTCCAGAATGTGCATGGGCTCGCCGCCCTGACTCATGCGGATGAGCAGGGTAGTCATGTCGATGCGATCTCCCACGAAATAGGTGTCCTTGTAGCCCTCCACGATCTGAAGGCCCTCGCTCTTGACGCAGACCTCGGCTTTCTCGTTGAGGTAGAAGGAGATGGGCTGAGTCACCAGCGTCCCCTCCACGGGGGTGTACTTGTCGCGGTTGGTGCCACCCCAGTTGCCCCAGTCGTCCTGATGCCAGTT
>JAFQOC010000647.1 GCA_017420845.1 Clostridia bacterium | reverse complement strand
GGTATTGGCCATACTGCCTCCTTTCCGCTTTTCAGAGCCGTACGGTGTTCTGTCGGGTAGGGTGCAAAAGACCCCAATCAAACACATTATAAAGGCAATATGTGACGAAATTTTGAACGAATATGGAAAAAAGTACAAATTTACAGATTATTTACCGAATTTCAAAGCCCCGGCGGCGAAAGCGGGTGATTTCGGCTGGACCGCCATGTTTTTCAAGGTCTACGGAAACGCAAACGGCGCACACTAACGGGTGAAACATCGTTTTTGACCGAAAGGAGATACAAACCATGTACGATCCCGATCCCATCTCCCGCTTCCATAAGCTTATAGCCGCCCTGCTCTCGGCTCTTTTCCTGTTGTCCACCATGGCTATCCCCGCCCACGCCGCGGGGACGGGTTGGTACTGTACCCGCGCCAAGGACCACGCCCAGCCCGTGGCCGACCCGCCCCTTCGCGAGGTGGAGAAGCACGGCGGCTACTATATCGACCATACCCACACCGACCCGAACGCCGACGACAAGGTGGTCTACCTCACCTTCGACGCGGGCTACGAGAACGGCAACGTAGCCAAGGTGCTGGACGCTCTGAAGGCCGAGGGGGCCACGGGGGCCTTCTTCATCCTGGGCAACCTCCCCGAAAAGAACCCCGAGCTGGTCCGCCGCATGGCCGCCGAGGGGCATCCGGTCTGCAACCACACCTTCACCCATAAGAATCTCTGCGGAGCCTCCGCGGGGGCGCTCACAGCCGAGCTGAAGCGGCTGGAGGATGCCTGCGCCGCCATTGGCGTGACGGTCTCTCCCTACTACCGTCCCCCTGAGGGCTGCTTCGACGAGGCCATGCTCCGCGAGGCCCAAACGGCTGGCTATAAGACCGTATTCTGGAGCTTTGCCTACGCCGATTGGGACAATGGAAAACAGCCCGACCCCGCCGCCGCCAAGAAAAAGATTCTGGATAATCTTCACAACGGAGAGGTCATGCTCTTGCATCCCACCTCGGCCACCAACGCCGCCATTCTGGGAGACGTCCTACGGGAGATCAAGGCTCTTGGGTATCGCTTCGGTACGTTGGAGGAGCTGACGGGAGGTGAGGAATCGTGACGCAGGGACAAAAAAGCAAAAAAAAATTATCCCAAAAAGAAAAATACAGGTTCAGACGGCGAAGGCTCCTGTGGGTGGCGGCGGCGATTCTTTTCCTGACCCTGGCCCTGGTGGCCATCTGGATCGGCGTGCGGACGCGGGCAGACGAGGGGGGATTGGGGATGCACGGGGAGCGGTGGCCGTCCCTTCGCGGCAGGGCTTGCTCCGCGCCGACCGCTCTGCAAGCAGGAGTGGACGTCTCCTATCCGTCTCCCTTTCGCCCCCAGCCCCCCGATACGACGGCCGAGTCGGCGACCGAGCCTCCCCATGAGTCTGTGCCGCGGGATGAGGTGGTCTACCACAGCCATCCCAACGACCGCATGGAGATTGCCCTGTCCTTTGATGACGGCCCCCACCCCCGTCTGACTCCCCGGATATTGGCGATTCTGGAGGAATACGGCATCAAGGCTACCTTTTTCATGGTGGGAGAAAACGTAGGCTATTATACCGACGCGGCCAGGGCTGTGGCTGAGGCGGGCCACGAGATCGCCAACCACACCTTTTCCCACCGCCGCTTCGGGCACATGGACAGGGAGGACCTTCTGCGGGAGATCACGGCCTGTGAGGAAGCTCTGTCCTCCATTACCGAGACCCCCGTCCGCTTTGTCCGTCCTCCCGAGGGGGAGATGAGCGATGCCGTGCGGCAGGTGGTGGGGGAGCTGGACTACCGTGTCATTCTCTGGGACGTGGATACCCGCGATTGGGCACACACGCCTCCCGAGGCCATCACCAAGCATATTCTGGATACAGTCAGCGCGGGGGATATCATCCTCATGCACGACTTTATCGGCTACAACAGTCCTACCCCCGAGGCCCTGCGACAGGTGATTCCCGCTCTTCTGGAGCGAGGATATCGCTTCGTGACGGTGGGAGAGCTGGTGGACGGACAGTGATATTCCGGGGCAGGGGACTGAAAATTTGGGTTTATCGCTCCGCGCTAAACCCAAATTTGAGTGAAATACGCCTTGCGGCGTGTGAAATACCTGCGGTGTGAAATTTGCGCTACGCGCAAGTGAAATATGCCTTTCGGCATGTTAAGGTGCAAAACCTTCGG
>JAFQOC010000646.1 GCA_017420845.1 Clostridia bacterium | reverse complement strand
CGCCCCCCTTCGCGCTTTGTGATGGGGGCTTCGCCCCTATCACACCCGCATAGCCGCAACCCCACGCACCGATAAACCCAAATTTGAAATCCCATTTCCAAAGGAGAACACCATGCTCACCAAGACCAAGCTCTTCCCCCTCCTTCTGGCGGCCCTCATCCTGCTGACGTCCACCCTTCCCCTGACCGTCGCTGCCGAGGACCCCGCCCCCGCCCTCATCCTCACCGAGATCTGCTTCAATCCCACCTTCATGGAAAACGACAAGGACCTGGCCGATACCGCCGATGTCCTCGAATACGTGGAGGTGGTCAATGCCTCGGACAAGCCCGTTTCCTTGGAGGGCACTACCCTGCAGTACTCCGAGAAGGGCTTCAGCGGCCCCTACAAGCAGAACGCCATTCTGGGCATGGACGGCACCGATATGACCCTCGCCGCGGGTGGGATTGCGGTCATCGCCATCTACAACGCCGATACCGCCAAGGCGGGCCTGGCCTACGCCGCCGCCGAGGAGAAGAAGGCCTACTACGACTTCTTCGTTGAGTTCTACAACTGCGCCGATCGCCTTCCCGAGAAGAATTTCTACATCGCTCCCTACGTGGAGAGCGGGACAGACACCAAAATCGACGGAGCCTTCCGCCTCTGGAATGAAAACCCCGACAGCGTCATGCGGATCACCGACAAGAAGGGAAGCACCCTCTGCGAGGCGGTCTACGACGCCGCCAAATGGAACCGCAACTGGTTCTCGGTCAACCTCATCTACCGCCCGAACATCGTGGAGGGCCACCCCCTGGCCTCCAAGGACTACAACATCGCCGGCTGTACCCCCGCCCTCATCCGCGATAACCAGATCACCTCCGAAGGGCTGGCTCCTACGGGGGAGACCGTCCCTTTGAAGGTCATGGAGTACAACGTCTGTGCCGAGAACACCCAGCAGACCCTCCCCGACGGCACTCAGCCCACCATGGATCAGCGCATCAGCTTTATCTTCGACTACATCCGAAGAGAGAATCCCGACGTGGTGGGACTTACCGAGATCAACTACCTATGGGTACCCCGTCTGGAGGCCGAAATGACCCAAGAGGGGGGACAGTACGCCGCCTACGGCCGTGCGGGACAAGGCTCCACCTATGGTTCGGGCAAGTATTCGGGTCAGAAGTGGGATCTTTTCAACCTCATTCTGTGGAATGCCGAGAAGTACGAGCTAGTGGACAGCGGCTCCTTCTGGGGCTCCAAAATGCCCAACCGTCCCAACTCCTGCGGTTGGGGAAACGGCATCAATGGGGACATGGGCCGCGCCATGAACTGGGTCATCCTCAAGGATAAATCCAGCGGCGTGGAGTTCTTCTTTATGTGCGCCCACCTGGACGCCAAGGTGGAGGAGGTCCGCACCCTTTCCGCCGAGCTGATCGTCAACAAAGCCGCCGAGCTGTCGGGCGGCCGTCCCGTCATCATGGTGGGCGACTGGAACGCCAACGAGCGCAAGCCCGCCTACAAGCTTCTGGCCTACGGCCCCTACGCCGACGCCCGCTACCGCACCGCCGAGCCGGGTGACATGACGGTCTTCAACACCTACAACAAGTGGGGCGAGTACACCGACCAGTACACCACAAGACCTCCCATCGATCATTGCTTCATCTCACCCGAGACCGTCTTCGTGGACAGTGCCCTCATGGATCCCGTCTACATGGACGAAGGAAAGACCATGTACGGCTCGGATCATAACGCCACGATCTTCAGCCTCCAACTGCTTATTCCCGCTGTAGAGCCCGACACCGAATCCCCCACCGAGGAGAGTACCGAGACTCCCACCGAACCCACCACCAAGGAGCCTGACACCACCCCCGCCACCGACGTCCCCGCCGAGGAGGGGACTACCGAGGGATCTCCCGCCGAGACCGAAGCCGAAAAGAGCGGTTGCGGCTCCGCAGTCCTGCCCGTGGCGATGCTGCTGATTCCCTTGACCGCCCTTGCCATCCGCAAGCGCGAGGAGGAGAACAAGTAATACTAATTTGCTTTTAAAACCTTGAATATGTTTTGCCCTCTCACCCGCTTCGCGGGAGCTCTCCCAAAGGGAGAGCCTTGCATAAGCCTCCCCCTTTGGGGGAGGTGGCACGCCCTTGGCGTGACGGAGAGGGCAGACAAGGTTCAAGATTTTTATCGGAAATAAGTATAAGACTCGCAAATGATTACGAAAAAAAGGAGAAGTAAGCCCTGCGGCCTGCTTCTCCTTTTTCTATGGAATTAGTTTAGCGATTGCAAAATGCTTCAAATTTGGGTTTATCGGTGTGTTTTAAAAAACCATCGGTAGGGGGCGGCGCCTTCGACGCCCCGAAAAAAAATAGATCCGACAACATATTTTGGTCGATTGGTGACGGGCCGTCGTGGGCGCCGGCCCCTACCATAGGCTTTTCAACCGACCGCTAAACTGCAATTTTCGCAATAATGCGATCGGCTACTATGGAATCAGTTCCCGCTATCTGTAATATACCCCTTCAACCACCGGATCGCCTCCCCATACCCCTCAAAGCCCATGCCCTGAATGGTGCGGGCGGCGTAGTAGCTGACGAAGGACACCTGACGGAAGGCCTCTCGCTCGCTGACCTTGGAGATATGCACCTCCACCGTGGGGATGGCCACCGCCTTGAGAGCGTCCAGAATGGCCACGCTGGTGTGGGTGTAGGCGGCGGGATTGATGACAATGCCGTCCACCTTGTCGTAGGCCTCCTGGATCTTGTCTACGATGACCCCCTCGTGATTGGACTGGAACAGCTCGCACTCGATCCCCTCGGCGGCGCACCACTCCTCGCAAAGGGCGCAGAGGGTGGCGTAGTTACGGTCGCCGTAGATCCCTGGCTCTCTGAGCCCCAGCATATTCAGGTTGGGGCCGTTGATGATGAGAAATTTCATGGTATCCTCCTTACTCCCTGTAGCCCAGGGCCTTCAGAATGGTCTCGACGGTGTTCTCCACCGTTCCGTTGTTGTCTGCCTCCAGGTCGGCAAAGGACTTGTACAGGGGAAGCCGCCGGGCGTACAGCTCCTCCATGGGAGTGGACTGGGAGATGGGTCTGCCTGCCGTTGGAAGCTTGCCCGGATCGCGGTGGATGAATACGATCTTTCCGTTCTGGGATAGGGGCGCGTAGTTGCGCTCACGGGTCACCACACCGCCGCCCGTGGCGATGACGGCACCGCTCATCATGCCGGCCTTTTTCACGGCCTCGGTCTCCAGAGTGCGGAAGACTTCCTCGCCGTCGGTGGCGAAGATCTCGGGGATGGGCCGCCCCGCATCCTCCACGATCAATGCGTCGGTGTCTACCAAGGGGCGTCCCATGGCCTCGGCCAGGGCCTTACCTACGGTAGATTTCCCGCTCCCGGGCATACCCACCAGTACGATATTCCCCGTCTCGCGGGCGATATCTGCCACGATGGCGTCAATGAGACGATCCTCCAGCTCCTCGCCGAGGAACAACTCGCAGGCCCGCTTGGCCTGGGCAACCAGCATGAGAAGCCCGTTGTAGGCGGGGATCCCGAGGGTATCCGCCTCCTGCAAAAGCGCGGTTCTGGCGGGGTTGTAGACCATGTCGAAGACCGCCGTCACCAAGGGCAGACGGGAAAGCTCCACAGGGGACTGCCCCACCAGCTTGGGGTACATGCCTACGGGGGTGCAATTGACCACCACCGCGGCGTCGGGATGGCGCTCATAGACGGTCTCATAGGGCTCGGGCGAGATACCGCCCACCGAGCGGTCACTCCGCCCGAGCAGTACCACCTCGGCGCCACGGTCCCGCAGGACTGCTACAGCCGTAGCCGCCGCACCGCCGTTGCCGAGAATGAGAGCCTTTTTGCCCTGTACGTCCACCCCGCAGGCGCGGAGGGTGCGGTCAAAGCCGAAATAGTCGGTGTTGTCACCCTTCAAGCGGCCGTCGGGAAGGCGTGTCACGGTATTGACCGCCCCAATGCGCAGAGCCTCGTCGGTGATGATATCCAGATAGGGCATGACCACCTGCTTGTAGGGAATGGTGACGTTCAAAGCATCCCATTCGTCTCCCTTGATGAAGCCCTCCACGGCCTCGGGGGCCCGCTCAAAGAGCTCGTAGGTGTAACGGTCGCCCACCAAAGCACGGTGGATCTGGGGTGAGAAACTGTGGGAGAGCTTTTCTCCCAGAAGGCCGGTGCGGAGGGGGGGATGTTGCTTTGTGTTCATGGTATAACCTCACAGGATCATTTTGCTGATGGTATCAATGGTTTCAAGATCGGCGTCTCTCAACCGCTCGGGCAAGGAAACAGCCGAGGGAAGCAGGCGGGCGGCAAGCTCATAGGCGTTGGAAAATTCCAAAAGAATGAGAGGATCGCCGCACTG
>JAFQOC010000645.1 GCA_017420845.1 Clostridia bacterium | reverse complement strand
GTGGATTTTCATTGATAGGCAAGAGAAAAGCTGACACCAGGAAGGCAATCTGAAACCCGCTCTCCTCATCCGTCACCCGCTAAAGCGGGTGCCACCTTCCCCGCTGGGGAAGGCTAAGGAACGCGGCACTCTCACCGATAAACTGCAATTTGAACAATCGGCCAAACCACTCATCCCACCAAATTTTCCCCTCCCCCTTGCATTCTCCTCAAAAGTATGCTACAATATAGATAGATCATGACCCGGAAAGGACAGGACTATGCCTACCATCTCTGATTTTCTTCCTCTGACCCGTGCCGAAATGGACGCCCGCGGGTGGGACCGCCCCGATTTCGTCTACGTCACGGGTGACGCCTACGTGGATCACCCCTCCTTTGGCGTGTCCATTATCTCCCGGGTGCTGGAGGCCGAGGGCTTTCGAGTGGCCATCCTCTCCCAGCCCGACTACAAATCCGCCGAGGCCTTCAAGGAGTTCGGCCGACCCCGCCTGGGCTTTCTGGTGACGGCGGGCAACATCGACTCCATGGTGGCCCACTACACCGCCGCCAAGCGCAAGCGCACCTACGATTACTACTCGGCAGGTGGAAAAATGGGCAACCGCCCCGACCGTGCCACCATCGTCTACTCCAACCGCATCCGCGAGGCCTTTGGCGACGTGCCCATCATTTTAGGCGGGCTGGAGGCCTCCCTGCGGCGATTTGCCCACTACGATTACTGGGACGATAAGGTTCGCCGCTCGGTACTGGTGGACAGCCGCGCCGACATTCTGACCTACGGCATGGGAGAGAATATCCTCCGCCGTATCGCCAAGCTCCTGGACAAGGGCGTGCCCGTCCGCAAGATCCGGGACGTGCGGGGCACCTGCTACCTCTGCAAGACCGAGGAGCAGGATCAGATCCACTTCCCCGTGGCAGCCACCTTCAATTACGATGACCTCAAGACCGATAAGCGCAAGTACGCCGAGGCCTTCGGGGTGCAGTATAAGAACCAGGACGCCATCAATGGCAAGGCCATCTGCGAGATCTACGATAACAAGCTCCTCGTCCAGAATCCCCCCATGCCTCCCCTGGAGCGGGAGGAGTTGGACGCTGTCTACGCCCTGCCCTACACCCGCACCTACCACCCCTCCTACGAGAAGGACGGCGGTGTCCCCGGTATCGAGGAGGTGCGCTTTTCGGTGACCCACAACCGCGGCTGCTTTGGCGCGTGTAACTTCTGCGCCCTGGCCTTCCATCAGGGCAGAACCGTCCGCTCCCGCAGTATCGAGTCGGTAGTGGCCGAGGCTAAGCAGATCACCGAGATGCCCGATTTCAAGGGCTACATCCACGACGTGGGCGGCCCCACCGCCAATTTCCGCTATCCCGCCTGTAAAAAGCAGCTGGAGCACGGCGTATGCGCCAACCGCAAGTGCCTCGCCCCCAAGCCCTGCCCCAATCTGATAGCCGATCATAGCGAATACATCGAGCTTCTGAAGGCCATCGAGGCTCTGCCCAAGGTGAAAAAGGTCTTCATCCGCTCGGGCATCCGCTTTGACTACCTCCTGGCCGACCCCGACGATGCCTTTTTCCGCAAGCTGGTGCAGGATCACGTATCCGGTCAGCTGAAGGTGGCTCCCGAGCATTGCGCCTCCCCCGTCCTGCGATGCATGGGCAAGCCCGACTTCCACGTATATCAGACCTTCCGCAAAAAGTATTTCGAGCTGTCCGAGGTCTGCGGCAAGGAGCAGTATCTTGTGCCCTACCTCATGTCCAGCCACCCCGGCTCTACGTTGAACGAGGCCATTGAGCTGGCCCTCTGCCTCAAGCGGGATCACTACGCCCCCGAGCAGGTCCAAGACTACTACCCTACCCCCGGCACCGCCTCTACCGTCATGTTCTACACGGGTATTAACCCCATGGACATGAAGCCCGTTCACGTGGTCACCGATTACCACGAAAAGCAGCTCCAGCGCGCCCTGCTCCAGTTCAACCGCCCCGAGAACGCCGACCTCGTCCGTGAGGCCCTCACCAAGGCGGGGAGAACCGACCTCATCGGCTTCGGCCCCGAGTGTCTGGTCAAGCCCGCGGGAGGAAGACCCGCGCCTCACGGCGCCGCACCTCATGGTGCCGCACCTCACGGCGGCAAGCCCGCTCCCAAAAGGGGAGAGGGGGACCGCAAGGGTAGCAGGACCGAGGCCAAGGGTGGATATGCGCCCAAGGGAGATCACGCTTCGCCCAAGGGTGGTAAGGCCACAGCACCCGCTAAGGGGAACGGAAGACCCACCGCGAAGGGGAACGCCAAGCCCGCCCAAAAGGGAGGAACTACGTCTCAAAAGGGTAGTAAGCCCGCCCCCAAGAGCACTAAGGGGAGGAGGTAAGCCATGGCTCTGACCATTCTCAAGGAGGCCGATTTCCGCAAGGCTCTCAAGTCCGCCCCCACGGGCGGCTACCTCTTCTTCGGCGAGGAGGATTACATGAAGTCCGCCGCCATCCGTATGGCCCGTGAGTCGGTCACCGAGGCCGACCCCGCCATGGCCGCCTTCAACGATATCCGTCTGGACGGGCTGGACTTCACCCCCGCGGCTCTGCTGGACGCCCTGACGGTGCCCCCCATGGGCGCTGAGCGCAAGGTCATCACCGTGACGGGTCTGAACCTGTCCGCCCTCCGCGCCGCCGACGTGGATAAGCTCTGCGAGGCTCTCTCGGAGATCCCCGATTACCCCTACAATCTGGTGATCCTTTCCGCCGCCGCCGACACCTTCGACCCAGGCAACCTCCCCAAAAAGCCCTCGGAGCTGCTGACGACTCTTGCCGAGCACCTGACCCCCGTGTATTTTGAGCGCAACACCCCCGCCAAGCTCGCGGGCTGGGTGCAGAAGCACTACCTTCACGGAGGCGTACAGGCCGATCCCCGTCTCTGTCAGTTCACCGTTGAGTACTGCGGACGGAATATGTTCACCCTGGCAGGAGAGATCGACAAGGTAGCCTGCTACGTCCGCGCCAAGGGACGGAACGCCGTCACCGAGGCGGATATCCGCACGGCCGCCATTCCCGCCATGGAGTACGATGCCTTCGCCTTCACCAACGCCATCATGGAGCGCAGGCGGGCAGACGCCCTGGACATTCTGGCCGACCTCAAGCTCCGCCGCGTTGAGCCCCTCTACATCCTCTCGGAGGTATCCCGCGTGATCTGTGATCTTTTGGCCATCCGCACCATGGCTGACGGCGGACAGACGGCGACCGAGATCGGAGCCGCTCTGAAAATGCACGAGTATCGGGTGGGACTCTATCTGAAGCAGGCCCGCAAGACGGATTCCACTCTGTTGAGAAACGCCATCACCGCCTGTCAGAGCGCGGACCGTGCCCTGAAGCGCTCCGCCGCCGACGGGTACGGGGTTATCGAGAGGCTGATCTGCTCGCTGTAGGCTGCTGCTGTGCAGGCGCGACACTCCCCTCTGCTTCCTGTGGAAAACCTTTCGCTGTTTACAACCTATCGGCACTAATCCACAGCCCCAAATTTCGACTTTACCCGACTAAAACCCCGAAAAAGCCTTATTTTACGCGGTTTTTTCCAAAATAAGGCCGAGATGTCCACAGAGTTTTCCACAGGATGTGGAGAACTTACCCCTGTTCTTGTGGAAAAATATTCCTCTAAAAAAGCAGAAAAGCGAGCCCACGCGGGCTCGCTTTTTGGGTTATTGGGGAGCATTGATCGAGG
>JAFQOC010000644.1 GCA_017420845.1 Clostridia bacterium | reverse complement strand
GTAGTAATTTGGATTTGCGGCGTGGCCTTTGGATACGTCCGCGTAAATAACGTTACCGAGCTCAGGATACAAAGGATCTGGCCCTTTAGCGACATAGGTTGCATCAACTACATCCATGTTACTTGGTTTGTACGACCAAGTCTTAGACCCTCCCTTATAAATATCACCATCCGTCAGAGCTGCAAGCTCCTCCTCGGGTGTCAGAAGCGCATCCTCAATGATAACATCATTGAGGGTCGCGCCGTCGGCGCCGACGATATTAACGTTCTTCTTTACCGCAACGGTCTCATCGGAGAGAGTGCCATGTACGGTAATGGTATCGCCGTCATTTGCTGCATTTACAGCTTCCTGCAGGGTAGCGTAATACGTATCGCCGATATAGCAGCCATCCGTTACGCTTGCAGGAGAAGCCTGGTCCTCGGTCTCTGCTGCAAATACTGTTGCGGGCACCATGGAGATGACCATCATCAGTACTACAAAGAGACTCAAGAAACGCTTAAATGTTCTCATTTCCTTTTTTCCTTTCAAATTAGATTTACTCGGCTTTTTTGCTGTCTCCTTCTTCGCCGGGCAAGGAGAGACAGGAGACATTGGGGATTGGATGCAATCATTATCTTATGTATCTTCTCTGCCGTATTTTCTCACATAGGGGTGATCCATAAACCGCCCGCAGGCAGCTTTGCGCCCTTCGAAAAAATATCTAATTTCCCGGGACGATCCACAGATCACCCCTATCTGTCACCGGCTGAGAAGGATACAAAGAGAATAATTCCATCCCATTTTGCAGCCCATCCGATCCTGCCGCCGTTCCCATCCGGTTCACCACGCCGGGTGCAAACAGCCGCGGCCTTCGGCCTGCTTTTGCATTTCCTCTTCCCCATAGAAGACTGTCCCCGCCGCAATTTACGGCGTTGGACATTGACCCTCCCACCCTGCGGCGTTCACCACGCGCCGAAAAATGGGTAGACCTCCCCTATAACTGGAGAGTATAATACATTTTAACTATAGCACCTCTTCCAAATATATGCAAGTATTTTTTAGACTTGTCCCATTTTTGGGCATATTTCACAGCAAATACCGGCAATTTTTTTGCAAAAAGTCAAAAACCCGGCAGAATCAGAAAAAACGATTCCGCCGGGCATGCGCCCTTGACTTTTTGTAGGGCGGGGCCTTGGTCCCGCCGGGTACCACAAACGGAAAACATCGCACCAAACGGCGGGAGCGAGCCCCCGCCCTACACCATACTCGGTGTCGAAGCCTCTATGCAGGGACTGGCCTCCGGACAGTCCGGCAGGGTAGCCCCTACAAGCGCCGAAATCCCATTTCCCGTTGTAGGGGCGGATATTATCCGCCCGCAAGGCGCAGTGGTGGGCGGAGGGTTTCGATACAGAACAATCCCTCCGTCACGGCTGTCGCCGCGCCACCTCCCTTTACACAAGGGAGGCTTTAGGTGGGTCGGAAATTTGAAAGATGAAACGTTACCGAGTCGCGCCGGGCATGCGCCCTTGACTTTTTGTAGGGCGGGGCCGAGCCCCCGCCCTACGAGGCACCTGTACCGGTGCGGCAAAATGTTTTAGATTCATATTGGCGGAAATTTGGAAGATTTCCAAGAATAATTTTCAACTTAAAAGGTTTCGGGCGGTTAATAACCGCCCCTACATTTACAAATGTTATTT
>JAFQOC010000643.1 GCA_017420845.1 Clostridia bacterium | reverse complement strand
GTGACCGTGTCCTTCGACGTGGGCTGGGACACCACGGGGGTGTGGTACGAGGGCATCTTCGACCTGCTCCCCCTGATCGACGTCCTCTTCATGAACGAGACCGAATGCCGCCACTACACCCGATGCGAGGACATCGAGGAGGGCGCCCGCAGGCTGGCCGAAAAGGCGGGCATGGCGGTCATCAAGCTGGGCAAGAAGGGCGCGCTGGCCGTCAAGGACGGCGAGGTGTTCAAGGCTCCCACCTATAAGGTCGAGGTCAAGGACACCACGGGTGCGGGAGATTCCTTCAATGCGGGCTTCGTCTACGGCTTCGTCAGCGGCCTGCCCCTGGAGGAGTGTCTCAAGAGAGGCAACGGCTGCGGCTCCCTCTCCGCCACCATGCTGGGCGGCAACACCGGCTTCCCCTTCAAGGAGCAGCTGGAGAGCTGGATCCTCACCGCCGAGACCGAGGCCGTTTCGGACTGAACCACCGTACCCCATAGTTTTTTCGGAGGATAATACATATGAAAATCGGAGTCATCGGCGGCGCCGGCGTGCGTACCGTCATCTTCATCAACGGCCTGCTCAAGCGCTACAAGAAGCTGCACATCGACGAGGTGGTGCTGTACGATATCGATCATGAGAAGCTTTCCATTATCGGCAAGCTCTGCCGTCACGTGGTCAAGCGCGAGGGCAAGGATCTGACGGTCCGAGAGGTCTTTGATCCCGTGGAGGCCATCCGCGGCATGGACTACATCGTCACCACCCTCCGCGTAGGGGGCGACCACTCCCGCGTGGTGGACGAGTCGGTGGCCCTTCGTAACGGCGTCATCGGACAGGAGACCACGGGTGTGGGCGGCTTCTCCATGGCCGTCCGTACTATCCCCGTGCTCATGGACTACTGCGAGCTCATCGAGAAGCACGCCCCCGAGGCATGGATCTTCAACTTCACCAACCCCTCGGGTCTTGTCACCCAGGCTCTCCACAGCGCGGGTCACCACCGCATCATCGGCATCTGCGACGCGCCCAGCAGTCTGAAGTACCGTATGTGCGACAAGCTGGGGGTCACCGAGGAGGAGATGTACGTGGAGTTCTTCGGCCTCAACCACCTGTCCTGGGTCAAGAGTGTGCAGGTCAATGGAGAGGAGATCATGGACAAGCTCATCGCCGACGATGATTTCATGTCCTCCATCCACGAGCTGAAGATCTTTGACCGCGAGGTGGTGCGCCAGACGGGCATGATCCCCAACGAGTATCTGTACTACTACTACCACCGCGAAAAGGCTCTCGCCAACATCAACAAATCCGACATGACCCGCGGCATGACCATCGAGAAGGTCAACATCGAAATGATGAAGGAGCTGAAGTCCATGGACATCGACGCCGACCCCGAGGAGGCCCTCCAGATCTTCTTGTACTACATGCAGCTCCGCGAGAACAGCTACATGTCCATCGAGTCGGGCTCCGCCAACCGTCCCATGCTGGAGAAGGGCAGTCTGCCTGTTCCCGAGGGCATGGGCTACGCGGGCGTCATGTTGGACTGCATCGAGGGTATGCAGAGCGAGGAAGGCCGCACCCTGGTGCTGAGCGTTCTGAATCAAGGCTCCATCCCCTTTCTGGCCGACGACGACGTGGTGGAGGTGACCTGCAACGTGTCCAAGAACGGCATTCAGCCTGTCAAGCAGGTGACCGTACCCACCATGTGCGAGCTGTACATCCGCCTCATCAAGCGCTACGAGCGGCTGACCGTGGAGGCTGTCCGCGAGGGGGACGAGGAAAAGGCTATCGAAGCCCTCATGACCCATCCGCTCCTCAATTCCTACTCTCTGGCCAAGAAGCTCATCGCCGACTACAACGAGGCGTATGGGGAGAAGATCCTGAAGGGGAAGGCGTGAGGTTTTTCGGTAAGAAATTGATCTCATAATTTGGCAAAAAGGTTTTTTGGGGCGTTTGCACCCCTTTGGGAGCGAAAAGACCTTTATGTTACGGGCGCACCTATGTGTGCGCCCGCCAACGAAAAACACACCGATCTGTTCCTTCAAACATCCCGACAAACCCAAATTTGAAAACCTATGGCGCCCAATCGCCCACTATTCTACATTCCGTACCCTCTCTGCGGTACAGACATTCCTGCTCACCCAACGTAACCAAGGAGACCACATCCCATGAATCTGAATTTCCAATTTGACGGCAATATGAGCCGTGAGGTGCTGGAGAGCTACTTGTCCCGCGCCGTGACCGCCAGCTCCCTGTTTGAGACCGACACCCTGGAGGACGATCTCCGCGCTATCAAGCGCATGGGTGTCAAGTTCATCGGCCGCGCCTCGGGTATCTGGTATATGCTGGAGGACGACGAGGTGCATTTCGCCAAGTCCAAGGCTCTGGCCGACGCCGTCCACGCTCAGGATCCCGAGATCATCCTCCAGGCCTGCGTCTTCGAGATCGTCACCATGCAGATGAACTACGAAAAGATCCCCGCCTACGTCTTCGAGGCCTTCGGTAAGCCCGTGGAGGACCGCTGCTTCAACTGGAATGATGCCCGTATGCTCTCCGAGAACGGAGACACCGCCTGGAACTCTGATCCCGGCCGTGCCCCCGGTAAGATCGGGGATATGCCCGACCTGAATCG
>JAFQOC010000008.1 GCA_017420845.1 Clostridia bacterium | reverse complement strand
GCACCGACAAACCCAAATTTGAAGGTAAAACGAATCGTTGTACCTTTGTATCGCGGTAAGATCAGTTGCCGCTTCCGCTCATAAGCCGCACCGTATGGAACAGCCACGCGGCGGTATCCGAGCGGGTCATGGTGAGGGCAGGATGAGCGTGACCGTCGGGGACGGTGAGAATGCCCAGGGCACGCAGGGAGGTGAGGGCTTCCTCCGACCAGGCGGGAAGGGAAGCCTCATCCGCAAAGGCGGTGACGGTGTCCTCCACGGCGTAGCCGATGATGTTGGAAAGGATTACGGCGGCCTCGGCGCGGGTGATACTGTCCTCGGGTCTGAAATATACCTTTCCGTCTACCGTCTTTCCTCCGATGTAATGCTTATCCACCGCATAGCTTACGTAGGGCCGCATGGAGGCGGGGATGGACTCGGTGTCCGCAAAGGTCAAAGCAGGTGCGGCCGCTACCTGCTCGGGAGTTACGCCCGCGGCTTGGAGGGCGGTGACCAGAAACTCCACGCGAGAGATGGCTTTGTCGGGCTTGAAGTAGGTCTCTCCCCCTACACGGGTTCCGTTCATGAGTCCGCGGGCGGATATGGCCAAAATGGCGGCGGCGTGATCCTCACCGTCTATGTCTGCGTAGGCCACTGAGTCAGGACGGGCGGTGACGGTGATGCTGACGGTGGCAGAGGTGCTGTAGTTGCCGTAGCGGTCACGGACCACGTAGTCAAAGCTGTCCCGTCCCGTAAAACCGCTGTCGGGGGTGTAGACGTATGCCCCCGTGTGGCGGTCGGTGAGGGTCACGCGGCCGTGGGAGGCGTAGCGGGCGATCTCGTAGGTGATCTCATCCCCCTCGGGGTCGTAGGCCGATACGGTGCCGGCGGTGGGGATCCCCTTGTAGGTCTCGATATTCAGGGAGATCCGAGGGGCAAGGGCTACGGTGGGGGTGTAGTTCAGGCGGTCCAGTATGCAGAGACGGCATGTGACGGCGTAGTCGCTGCCATTGACCGAGATTTCCATGGTGGCCTCGGAGGGGCTTTTGTCATCCGCGGGCGCAAAGGACAAAAGAGACAGACTTCCCGCCGAGATGACTTGACCCTCGGCGGCTCCCACGGATCCCACGAACAGAGTCCCCTCCCCGGGGCTGGGGAGCTTTTGGACCGTGATGTAGTTCAGCTCCGAGAGATTCATGCCGCGGCGGATGTCATCGGCGGTGAAGGACAGCTCGTTACCGCAGAGTCCGGCGAAGACCAGCTCCTCCTTGGCGGCCATGACCCGAAGACCGTAGGAAACGGCGGGAGCTGTGGAGCGGTCGGGAAGACCAAGCCCCACCGAGGTGCTGTTTTGCGGCTTGCTTTCCGCCTCGGTAGAGACAACGGTATCGGTTTCGGAAATGGGCACGACCTCGGCGGCGGCGGGTAGGGACAGAGACAGAGACAGGAGTAAAGCTCCTGTCAAGCATACGAGGAGCCCCCAAAGGGCTCTTGGACGGTTGATTCGGTACGGCTTCATAGCAGTTCCCCCTTGGAATGGATGGTTTGTGGCATTCTATGAGCACCGGCGGGAGAATATACCCGAACTTCTGTCTGTTCCCCCTTGATTTTCGGGACGGACTATGGTATAATGAAGCCAGAAAGTCGAAAGGATGGCCGTTGTCCCTATGAAGCTGAAAACCGTCTATATTTGTACCGAGTGCGGAGCCCAATCCCAGAAGTGGCTGGGGAAATGTCCCCACTGCGGGAAATGGAATACCTTGGTGGAGGAGGTCATAGACAGCTCTCCCGAGGAGGCAAAGGCCCCCAAGCGGACCTCCATGGCCGGGCTGGGAGGAGATAACAAGGCGGCCAAATTCGGGGACATGGCTCTGCCCTCCTACATCCGCACCGACACGGGGCTCTCCGAGCTGGACCGTGTGCTGGGCGGCGGGCTGGTCACGGGATCTGTGGTGCTTTTGTCGGGTGAGCCGGGTATCGGTAAATCCACCCTGCTCATGCAGATCTCGGACGCTCTGGGGCAGAACCGCAAGGTTCTTTACGTCTCAGGCGAGGAATCCGGGGGCCAGCTCAAGCTTCGCGCCAAGCGGTTAGGAGTGACGGGAGAGCACCTCTACATCCTTACCGAGACCAATCTGGAAAACATTCTGGCTGAGGCTCGGGAGGTGAGTCCCGACGTCATGATCCTGGACTCCATCCAGACCATATATTCCGACAAGATCAATTCCGCCCCGGGGAGCGTGACCCAGGTTCGTGAGTGTGCCCTGGCCTTTCTGAACAAGGCCAAGAGCGAGGGGATCTCCATGCTGCTGGTGGGTCACGTCAATAAGGAGGGCGGTATCGCCGGCCCCAAGGTGCTGGAGCACATGGTGGACGCGGTGCTGTATTTTGAGGGTGAACGTCAGCAGGCCTACCGCATCATTCGGGCTGTCAAGAACCGCTACGGCTCTGTCAGCGAGATCGGAGTTTTCGAAATGACCGATAAGGGGCTGGAGGAGGTGGCGAATCCCTCCGAAATGCTGCTGTCGGGCCGTCCGAAGGGAGTGTCGGGAAACTGCGCCCTCTGCACCATGGAGGGCACCCGTCCTCTCATCGCGGAGGTTCAGGCTCTGGTGACACCCACCGTCTTTCCCGCCCCCCGTCGGACGGGCAACGGCGTGGAATATAACCGTATGTGCCTGATTCTGGCGGTACTGGAAAAGCGATTGGGCCTGAAATTCTATCAGAACGACGTGTATATGAACGTCATCGGCGGCCTTTCCATCAGTGAGCCCGCCGCGGATCTGGCCATTGCCACTGCCCTTGTCTCTTCTCTCAGTGACCGTGTGGTGCCCGACGAGCTCATCGTCATGGGCGAGCTGGGACTGGCGGGGGAATGTCGGGCGGTTTCCAATCTGGAGCAAAGGGTCCGCGAGGCCGCCCGTCTGGGCTTTACCCGCGCCATCGTCCCCTACCGCAACGTGGAAAAGCGGCCTCTGGAGGTGGAGGGCATGACCATCGTACCCGTCAAGAGCGTGTTTGAGGTGATCCGGGAGCTGAAGGGGGTCGAGTGATCCCGTCGGAAAAACAAAAGGAGCCGTCTCCGCGTGAGGCGGCTCCTTTTCATGCATAAGGCGTGAGCCTTGGGTATACGGAAATACTTGCGGAAAGTGCAAAAAATCTTTTTTTCTTTTTCGCAAAAAGCCGCAAATCCTGTTGAAAAATCCGCGAAAGTGTGCTATAATATACGATGTGTTTTTATGAAACGCGAACGATTATAGATATGGGGGTGACATTGATGCAAACAGATTCCAGAACCGCAGGCCTGCGAGAGGGCTTTTCCAATGAGGAGTATATCCGTCTCCAGTCCGCCAAGATCCGCGAGCGTATCGAAACCTTTGGAGGCAAGCTCTACATGGAGTTCGGCGGTAAGCTCTTTGACGACTATCACGCGTCCCGCGTCCTGCCCGGCTTCCGACCCGACAGTAAGCTGCAGATGCTCTGCGCTTTGAAGGAGCAGGCAGAGGTGGTGATCTGCATCAATTCCGCCGATATTGAGAATAACAAGTACCGCGGGGATCTGGGGATTACCTACGACCGCGAGGTCATGCGCCTCATCGACAGCTTCCGCCAGGTAGGACTCTACGTGGGCAGCGTGGTCATGACCCGCTACACCGGTCAGCACGCCGCCGACGCCTTCAAGAAGACCATGGAGGCACTGGGAGTCAAGGTCTACCGCCACTACAACATTGAAAATTATCCCAAGGACGTGGCCCGCATCGTCAGCGAGGAGGGCTTTGGCCGCAACGACTACATCGAGACCACCCGTTCTCTGGTCATCGTTACCGCCCCCGGCCCCGGCAGCGGCAAGATGGCCACCTGCCTCTCCCAGCTCTACCACGAGCATAAGCGGGGACTTACCTCGGGCTACGCCAAATTTGAAACCTTCCCCGTGTGGAATCTGCCCATCAATCACCCCGTTAATCTGGCCTACGAGGCGGCTACTGCCGATCTGGGCGATAACAATCTGATCGATCCCTACCACATGAAGGCGTACGGATACGAGGCTGTCAACTACAATCGCGACGTGGAGATCTTCCGTGTCCTGCAGGCCATTATGACCCGCATTTTCGGTACCTGCCCCTATAAGAGCCCCACGGATATGGGGGTTAACCAGGCGGGAAACGCCATCTACGACGACGAAGCCGTCTGCGCCGCCTCCCGTCAGGAGATCCTGCGCCGCTACTACAAGACCGCCTGCGCTCACTGCAAGGGCAACGCCGAGAAGGACGAGCTGCAGAAGATCGAGCTGCTCATGGAGGAGGCGGGCATCACCGCCGCCGAGCGTCCCCCCGTGGCCGCCGCCCGCGCCGTTACCGAGCGCACCGGCACACCCGCCGTGGCCATTCAGCTTCCCGACGGGCACATCGTGACGGGTAAGACCTCCGAGCTGCTGGGGGCATCCTCCGCGGCTCTGCTCAACGCCCTGAAGTACCTTGCCCGCATTCCCGATAAGGTTGACCTCATTTCCCCCGAGGTCATCGCCCCCATTCATCACCTCAAGGTGGAGCATCTGGGCTCCAAGAATCCCCGTATGCACACCGACGAGCTGCTCATTGCCCTGTCCATCTGCGCCGTCACCGACGAGTACGCCGCCCTGGCCATGGAGGAGCTGAACAACCTGCGGGGAAGCGAGATCCACTCCACCGTCATCCTGGCCCACGCCGACGACAAGCTTTTCGGTAAGCTGGGTGCCTACGTTACCTGCGAGCCTGTGTTCGAGGAGAAGAAGCTGTTCCACGGATAAGTCAAGATACAGAATATGAAAACGAGATACGAGCAGAATTCCAACCGCTCGTATCTCGTGTCTTTTTTTTACTATTCTACCCACGGCGAAAACAGGGTACACCCCTGCTTGCGGAACAGGGTGATTATTTCCCGCAAGGACTCTTGTGACAGCTCCATTTTCCTTCCCAAACAGGCGGGGCAGAGAAGATGGGCGGTCTTTTTGTCTACCAGCTTGTAGTTGAGAGCGGCCTCATCCCCTGTCATAGGGGATCCGCATTCGGCACAGTATTCATCGGCGGAGCGGGTCTCCAAGGCGGGCTTTTGATAGAATTCCATAATCTGAAATCAGTGCTTCCTGCGGTCGCGGACGAACCTGGCGCGGTAGATCTTGCAGGAGTGGCCGGGAACGTAGACGAAAAGGTCATCCCGCTTGGCTGGGATGGTGTCCCCTGTGATGACGTCGGTCAAGGCCAGCTTGACTCCCGCATTCACGGGCACACCCAGCTCGGCAAAGGTGATCTCGGCGTAGCGGGGATCCTGATGGAGATTGAAGACGCCGATGGCGAACTCACCGTCTACCAGATGGCGGATAAAGACGGCGTAGCCGTTGTCCTCGCGCACCTTGTAGGGAGGACGGCACTCGGGATCCTGGTTCAAACGGATCAGCTCCTTGTGCTGGAGCAGAGCACGGTACTCCTCCCCCACCTTGCGGAGATCCGCGCCCATCATGAGGGGAGCGGCGCAGAAGCACCAGTAGGCGAACTGCATCTCGTACTCGCCGTAGGTGTTGCAGTTGGCATCCCCCACGTTGCCCTGACCGCCCATGCCCACGGTCAGCATATCCATATCGTTGAAGCACCCCGCGGCGTTGGCGTTGAAGTTACCCATCTGACTCTTCATGATGCCCGCGGTGGAGGGGAAGTTATCCCAGATATCCCCGGTGGAGCGGTACATATGGGCGCCTACGCTCCGCATCCAGTTCCAGGGCTCCTGCACGCCCCAGTTGCAGGCCGAGAAAAGGATATCCCGTCCCGACGCGCGGAGAGCCTGGGCCATGGTCAGGTAGCGGTGCTGGCAGTTGGCGAAGGAGGGGAAGTAGCAGAAATCGTACTTGAGGAAGTCCACTCCCCAGGAAGCGAAGGTGCGGGCATCTTGGAATTCATGGTCGAAGGATGCGGGGTAGCCGGCGCAGGTGCGGATACCGGCGCAGGAGTACATACCGAACTTCAGCCCCTTGGAGTGGATGTAGTCACCCACGTACTTCATGCCGTGGGGGAACTTCTCGGGGTCGGCTACCAGGTTTCCGTTCTCGTCCCGCTCGCGGAGAGACCAGCAGTCGTCGATGACCACGTACCTGTAGCCCGCGTCGCGGTAGCCTTTTTCGGCCATGACGTCGGCCATTTCCAAAACCATCTGCTCGTTGATGTCAGGCCCGAAGGTGTTCCAGGTGTTGAAGCCCATAGGGGGCGTTTTTGCGAGGATTGCCATAAAAATATCTCCTTTTCGGATAATGGATTACAGAATCAATGGGACATAATGAAGCGTTTGGTCTGGGGATGCAGGCACAGGTACAGCATGGGGATGAGGGAGAGTGCTCCGCCTACTGCGAACACCAGGTGCAGAGGGAATATGTCCCCCAGCACTCCGTACAGCACCGCCGACAGCGCCGAGCCGCCCACC
The DNA here is from genome assembly GCA_017420845.1 of Clostridia bacterium. Taxonomy (GTDB): domain Bacteria; phylum Bacillota; class Clostridia; order Oscillospirales; family CAG-272; genus CAMEON01. The sequence continues at coordinate 2,750 of JAFQOC010000008.1, read as the reverse complement.
GAGGCGGATTGGATGAAGCCCAGGATGGCCCCCCGATCCTCCTCGGGGAGCGCCAGCATGAGGGAGGCGTTGAAGACGGAGTTGCCGGCCGTGTTCAGGACAGCGCCGCAGAACACAAGGATACATAGGGGGAGAAATGCATTCGACAGATAGGCGAGGATCAGCAGTATCTCTGACACGGAAAACCCGATGGCCATAATCAGAAAACGAGTCCTCGGCTTTAACTTGACGATGCCCAGCAGGATGACGCAAATGAGAGATGCTGCCGTCCAGACCGCCATGAGGTAGCCGTACTGCTCCACAGAAAAGCCCTTTTTCATGCAGAAGGGAAGAATTAGCATCAGAGGACCCGCAGCCAGGAGGTTCAGAATCAGAGCGCAGGGCACGAACAGGCGGAGGCAGGGCTCGGAAAAAATGACCTTGATGGCAGATCCCACGTCCCGCATGACGGTGGAGACTGTCACGGATTCTCCCTGCTGTAGCGTTGGGGGGATTCGCACGAACAACTCGGTCACGGCGGAATACAGATTGCTCAAACCGTTAAGGATGACAATGAGGGGGACACCGAAAAATGCTACCAAAACACCGCTGAAGGCGGTACCTACCATGTCGATGAGGGAGGTAGTACCCGAGAAGACGGATTGCCCCCGCACCATATCGTCACGGGGGATGATGTCAAGCATGAGGGTCTTCGCGGCAGGGGAGTAAAACACGCTTCCGAGGGCGGCCAAAAACGCGGCGATCAGCACACCGGGGTCGTTCAATTTGTCTGTGTAGGCGAGAATACCCACGGTTAGCATGACCACGCACTGCAACAGATCCATGGCCACCAATATCCATTTGCGGTTGCACTTGTCCACGATGCTCCCCGTGAAGGGGGAGAGGAGCATGGTGACGAACAGCGAGATGGCCGACATGATGCCCATGAGGCTGTTGGAGCCCGTTTGCTCGTAGACCCAGTAGCCGATGGCCACGCTGTACATCAAGTCACCGATAGTGCTGACGGCGCTCCCCTGCAGAAGCAGGATGAAATCCCGATTCCAGAGCTTTTTTGTCATCGGATAAGCCTTCTTTCACCGAAATGCTCTGCGCGGGTGGGGGTAGCTACGTTCCTTCGCCCCCCGAATGGTCTCATAAGCCGCCCAGATCCTCTCCGCGACCTCCTCTACCGTTCCCGCCGCGTTGACGGTCAGGATCAGATCACGATCCTTCAGGTATTCGGTGACACGGGCAAAGCGGGCGCGGATCTTTTCCTGCTGGGCCACCGTCTCGTAGATCTCCAGCTCGTCGGTGGTACGGCCAGCGCGGATGCGGGCCATGCTGTCCTCGGGGTCCATGTCCAGAAGGATGGCACCGTCGGGCTTACGGATATGGGGGCAATCCAGATTCATGCGAGCCACCCACTCAAAGTTATCTCCTTGCCCCTGGTAGGCCATAGAGGCATAGTAGTAGCGATCGGAAATGACGGTCTTGCCCTCGGCGAGCCACCCCTCGATCTCTGCGTTGTGGCCGATGCGGTCAATGAGGAAGAGAGCGGCCATGCGGGAATTGTTGGCAGGCTCCTTACCCGACAGGGCGCGGCGGAGGGCTTGGCCGTCGGGGGAGGTAGAGGGCTCGCAGGTCAGCACCGTCTCCATGCCGAGGGCGTTCAGCCTTTCGCAGAGCAGGCGCATCTGGGTGGTCTTGCCCGTGCCGTCCATGCCGTCGAAGACGATGAACAAAGGGGTCTTGTTTTCTGTATAGGTAGCGGACATGATTGCCTCCGTTGTTTTTTTATTACCCTTAATTATATCCTATTTTTCGTCGATTGTCAATGCGTTTCGCCAACTCGGCTTTGATTTGTGGAGATTTCACAAAGATGGCGAAAAGCCCTTGCAAATATGGCAGTTTTATGGTATAATACATTGGTTATCCATTCGACCCCGCGGCAAACTCCGCGGCAAACCCCGAAAGGAGTGCATATCATGAAGAATCAGTATGACGTCATCATCATCGGCGCAGGCCCCGGCGGTATCTTCACCGCCTATGAGCTGTCCCGCCTGAAAAATGACCTTAAGATCGCCGTGTTCGAGTCCGGCAACCCTCTGGAGAAGCGCAAGTGCCCCATCGACGGCGTGAAGGTCAAGTCCTGCCTGGGCTGTAAGCCCTGTGCCATCATGAACGGCTTCGGTGGCGCCGGCGCTTTCTCGGACGGCAAGTACAACATCACCAATCAGTTCGGCGGCAGCCTGTACGAGCACGTGGGCAAGCAGGAGGCCATTGACCTTATGATGTACGTGGACGGCATCAACATGGCCTACGGCGGCGAAGGCACCAAGCTCTACTCCACCGCCAACACCCAGATCAAGCGCACCTGCCTTGAAAACGGCCTGCACCTGCTGGATGCACAGGTTCGCCATCTGGGCACCGACAAGAACTATATCGTCCTTGAAAACCTCTATAACGAGCTCAAGGAAAAGGTGGACTTCCACTTCAACAGCGCCGTCACCAGCATTGAGAAGCTGGAAGAGGGCGGCTACCGCGTAGTCCTGGAGGGTGAGAGCTACACCTGCCGCTACTGCGTTGTCAGCACCGGCCGCTCCGGCAGCAAGTGGATGGAGCAGGTCTGCAAGAGCCTGAACATCACCACCCACTCCAACCGCGTTGACATCGGCGTGCGTGTTGAGCTGCCCGCTCAGGTCTTTTCCCACCTGACCGATGAGCTCTACGAGAGCAAGATCGTCTACCACACCGAGAAGTTTGAGGATCTG
>JAFQOC010000642.1 GCA_017420845.1 Clostridia bacterium | reverse complement strand
GAATTTTTATAAGTGGGATATAGTTTTTTGCTTTTTTATATGCTCGGTAGGGGCGCACCTGTGTGTGCGCCCGCCAACGAAAAGCGTTCTGATCTGTTCCATCAAACAGACCGCTAAACCCCAAATTTGTTTTCCTCCCCTTGATTATACCACATCCTTCCCCATTCCGCAAGAGAAAACCGCAAATTCACACAAAAAGAGTACCTGCCCGAGGGCAGATACTCTTTGAAGGTCACGGCACGACCTCCACCACGCCCTCAAAGATCTGAACGCAATCGCCGTAGAACAGAGCCAGATCGTAAAGACCGCAAGGGGTGTCGGGGGTGATGATCAATTCAAACTGACGGGCAGCCGGTTGATCCGTGTGAACGAAAAAATCATAGGGTTCAAAGTAAGGGCCGGGCACGGGTCGGAGCGGAATCTCGGGGGACTCGCCGCCCGTCACTCGCATGACCAGCACAGCCTCGGGTTCAAACCTTTTTTCGGGGGTGATATGCATCATAAAGCCTTTGCCACGGTTCCGAATGGTAGCTTTAAATCCGAAGACATCCCCCGAGGAGCGGCTGACGGTGAGCATATCCTCAATGTTAACGGAGAAAACAAAACGATCCAATTTCTCGTCACTCGGGAGAATCTCCACGATATGATTGAACCACCACGTATAGCCGTACCGTTCGTCGGTGACAACCAGATCATACTCGCCCGCGGGAGCGTCCACGGGAATATACGATGCGGGAATTTGGGAACTGAAGGGCGAATCCTGCACGGTGATAGCGTAGACCTCTCCGCCGTCCCCCGCATAGACCAGCTCGGCCTTGCAGAAGAAGCTCATATCCTCACCGTTCTGCATCAGAGTCACGTCAAAGACATCCTTGAAATCCTCCCCCTGCATCAAGGTAGCCTTGAAGGCCTCCGCCTCGCAGATCAGATCCTCGTAGAGAGGCGGGGTGCCGAAATCGGGGTCCTCCTTTGGCGGCTTGGGCAACACCAACGCCATATTCTCAAAGACCCACACAAAGCCCGATTCGGGGTCGGTGACCCGGAGATCGTAAGATCCGATGGGCGCATCCTCGGGAATTGCAGGGACGAAATAGTAGACAAACCCATCCACGCTCTGCTCGGCGGGCAAGTGGATGAAGAAGGAATAATCCTCCACTCGCTTAGACTCGGCATAAACCAGCTCGGCGGTGAAGCCGTCGGTGGAGTAGTCCTTCTGGGTGGGGATGTAGAAGGCTTTGATTTGGCATTCACCTCCCAAAAGCTGACCCGGATTCAAGACGCCCGAGGGCATTTCCACGCGGATGGAGAAGTCCTCCTTGGACAGGGTGACGGTGCCCGGCTCGGTGACCGTCACGAAGTTCTCAAATACCCATCGGGGGAGATCCTCCTCATCGTCCGCATCGGAGCCGAACCACGTCACGACCAGATCATACGAGCCGAGGGGTGCGTCCGCCGGGATTATGAGATCGTGCATGGAGGAGAAGAAGCGCGGCAGCATGAGGCGGATAATGTGTCCCTTCACCTCCCCCGTCACCGGATCCTTCGGAAACAGCGTGATCATAAAGTCCGAGGACTCACAGGGCTCCCCCCGCAGAGTCACGTTGATGTCGATCTTGTCCTGCCAGGCTTCCCCGCGGACGAGGAAGGGGTTTGTGACCGACACGGTGACGGTGTAGCCCTCATGGGACAGCTCTACGGTCTTGGCTTGGCCGGGTGGCGTTTCGGTTTCCTCCAACATCGCGCCCAGGCCGCCGTTCTGATTGCCATCCCGCACGGGGTTCTTGTCGGTGAGCTTCAGCACCCCGTTTTGAATGGTGTAGTAGACCGTCACGTAGTCACCCATAGAGCTGTTTTCGGTGCGGCTTTGGAGGGAGAACTCGATCACGCCCCAGCCCGTGGTGTTCTCGCTGCCCGTGAAGCGGAAGGTAAAGTCCTCCAGATACTGACAGCCCGTGACGGGGCTTGTGGGCTTGCCGTTCCGATACAGCACCCCGTAGTCCTCGCTGTCAAAGTCGGAGAGGGTACGGACGTAGCGGTCGGTGACGGTGTTGCCGTCCTTGTCGGTGATCTCAAAGCCGTGGGCCTTGACCGAAAGGGTGGCGTACTCGTAGTCCGACACCTGTCCCAGCCCCACCGAGAGAGTGAAGGGGGTGTCGGCAGAGAATTTCTTGCGGTCGGGCATCTCCGCCGAGACGAAGATGGGGACGGAGGGCTTGTCGAACTCAAAGTACTTAAACCCCCCGTTGTCCCGCCACGAGACCACGGTGTTGCGGGTCTCCCAGGCGTAGAGAGCGGGCTTTGTGAGGAACACCCCTGCCAGCGCGACAAAGAGGAAGGTGGCGGCCAGGGCTGTGCGGGTGCGCTTCCTACGCTTACGGTACATAAGCAGGTTATGATCGGAGGCCTCCTCCACGTATTGAGAATCAGCCAGATCCAGATACTTCAACAGATTGATCGCCTTCATACTACGATACCCTCCTTATCCAGCCACGCCCGAAATTTTTTCCTTGTGCGATGGAGGCAGACCTTCACTGCCGACTCGGTCATACCCATAGCCTTGGCAATATCCTCCACGCTGTCCATGTACCAGTATTTCCGCATGAAGACCATGCGGACCGAGGGAGTCAGAGAGGCAAGAAAACCATTGATGGCGTTGCGTATGGTCACCTCGTCGGCCAGGGTGATGCTACCGTCGGGGACACACTCGGAAAGCTCCTCCAGGGAGGTCTCCACCCCCCTCTGCCGCTTGGCGGCGGTCTTGTACTGGTAGCGGGACAGGGCGAGACGGCGGGTGACCGCCGACAGCCACGCCCCCAGAGAGCCGGGCCGCTCGGGCGGGATGGCGTTCCACGCGCGGATCCAGGTATCGTTGACGCACTCCTCGGCGTCCTCATGGGAATACAGGATATTGTAGGCGATGCGGTAGCAGGCTTTGCCGTACTTGCGGTCAGATTCCGCGATGGCCTCCTCGGAGCGGGCATGGTACAGCTCCACGATCTCGGCATCGGGCAGGATCTCTCCCGGGGATTGCTTGTGCTTCATAACGGCCTCCTTTCCGCAGAGATGCGTCTCTGTCTATCCTGTATGACGGGATTTTGAGGGATAAGGTTACACGATTTCGAAAAAAAGCCAAAAATCCCCCGAAGCAAGTCGGACGACTCTATTCGGGGGAACTATTCACAGCGTCAACCGCCGAGCACGGCGTCAGCCGCCGCCATGATGGCCAGCTTACCGCTCTCGTAGGTCAGCCCGCCCTGGAAGAAGGCGGTGTAGGGGGGACGGACGGGGCCGTCAGCCGAGAGCTCGATGGAGGAGCCTTGGGTAAATGCCCCTGCCGCCATAATAACGGGGTCGTTATAGCCGGGCATAGCCCAAGGCTCGGGGGTAACGTGGGAATCCACAGGGGAGCCGGCCTGAATACCCCTGCAGAAGGCGCAGAGCCCCTCGGCGGAGCCTGTGATCACAGACTGGATGATGTCGTGGCGCACCTCGTTCCAGGCGGGCTCCACGGCGTAGCCCAGGGCGTTGAAGATATACGCCGCCAGGTGGGCGGTCTTGAGGGCCTGGGCGGTGGTATGGGGGGCGTAGAACAGGCCCTTGTAGAAGGACTTATTATGGCCAAAGGTAGCGCCTACCTCTCCGCCCACTCCTACGGAGGTGAGGCGGTAGGAGCACAGCTCCACGGCCCGCTTGGTGCCCGCCAGGTAGCCGCCGGTCTCGGCCATGCCGCCGCCGGGGTTCTTGATGAGGGAGCCGATGATGAGATCGGCCCCTACGGCGGTAGGCTCCATGGTCTCCACGAACTCGCCGTAGCAGTTGTCCACCACCACGAAGCTTCCGGGGGACACGCGGTGAACGAAGTCGGCCAGCTCGCCGATCTCGGGGACCGACAGGGTCTTGCGGTTGAGGTAGCCCTTGGAGCGCTGGACGAAGACCATCTTGGCCTTATCACCCAGCTCCGCCAGCTTCTTTTCGATGGTGGCGTAGTCGAAATGGCCGTCCTCGGTGAGGTCCACCTGGTCGTAGTTCACCCCGAAGTCACGGAGAGAGCCGTTGCCGGGGGTACCACAAAGACCGATGACCTCCTCCAGGGTATCGTAGGGCTTGCCCGCCACCGACAGCATGGTGTCGCCGGGGCGCAGGATGCCGAAGAGGCCGATGGTGAGGGCGTGGGTACCGCTGACGATCTGGTGGCGGACGATAGCCGATTCCGCACCCATGACCTCTGCCCAGATCTCGTCCAGGACGTCACGGCCGCGGTCGTCGTAGCCGTAGCCGCTGGTGCCGTCGAAGTTGGTCATGGCCACGCGGTGCTCGCGGAAGGCGTCCATGACCCGCTCGGTGTTCTCAAAGGAGACGCGGTCGATCTCGGCAAAGTAAGGGGCGAGACTGATCTCGGCCTCGGCGGTGAGGGTTTTGATTTTATCGGAAATGTGCATGGTATGTAGTCCTTTTTATCGTATTGCTGTTTTATGAAATGGGTTCGATACTTCCGTGATACCACCCAACGGTACCGTTTTTCTTGACAATGTGGCCTCGATTCGTGGTACGGATGAGAGACAGAGTATCGCCCCTCTGTACGGGTAGGCGATAGTCGGTCGCGTCCTCGCATTGGGTGCCGTCGGCGTACAGATAGTCGGTAGGGATCCAGAGCCGCCGTCCCGTGCGGATATGCTCAATGAGGGTGCAGTCGCCTTCGGTCTCCAAAGTGCGGATCTCACAGTCTCCCCAGTGAAGATTGATGGGATCCTCACTCCCGGCCTGATCCTCCGCGGCACGGACAAGGGGCAGGCCGTCGCAGGCGATCCAGGCCGCGTCGGCTCCATCGCTCTCAATACCGGGCAGGATCAGAAGATCCAGCTGGGCAAAGCTCTTCAGCCCACAGCCTCCGTCGATGCAGATCACGTGATGCTCGGTGTCCACAACGGGATCCGGGCTGGTGATATGCTCTCGATACAGGGACG
>JAFQOC010000641.1 GCA_017420845.1 Clostridia bacterium | reverse complement strand
GATGACGGATCGGTGGCAGGCGATGACACCCTTGGGGACCCCCGTTGACCCCGAGGTGAAGACCACGTAGATGGGATCGGTGTCGATCTGGCGGTCGCGGATGGCACGCAGGGCGGCCTCGTCGTCGGCGGTCAACTCTCTGCCCTCGGCGTGGCACAGCTCCTCCCAGGGGAGGATAATACCGCCGAAAAGCCCTTGATCCAAGAGCTTTTGAGCGTTCTTGGCGTTCTTCTTATCGTAAATGAGCAGGCGGGGCTTGAGGGTATCCAGGATCAGCCCCATGCGCTGGACGGGCATATCCCCGTCCAGGGCGGCGTAGAAGCACCCCGCATAGAGCGCGCCGAAGAAGGTGGCAATGGTATGCGGATGCTTGTCCATGAGCACCGCCACAGGCTCGGCGGTGTAGCCCCTACGGAGGAGGCTCGCCCCCACACAGCGGGCATGGGTATGGAGCTCGGAGAAAGTCAACCCCTCGGTGCCCGTGGAAAAGGCAAGCTTGTCGGGCAGGCGGGGAGCGGTAGACTCGAGGTATTGGAGGATGTTGGTGAGCATAAAAGGCTCCTGTTTTCAGAGTATCGCCTCGGTGACGGCGGCGTACTTCCCGCACACATCCAGCGCGGCGGGATGGGCGCCTGTACTGCCGAACACGCAGGAGGAGGGGGCGGACAAGTCCAGCGGCTTACCCGCGAAGTTGGTGGAGATGCCCCCCGCCTCGGCCAAAATGACCGAGCCCGCGGCGTAGTCCCAGGGGAACAGCACAGGCTCACAGAAGGCGTCCAGCCGACCGCAGGCCACGTGGCAGATGTCCAGAGCGGCAGACCCCGAGCGGCGGAAGTCAGCGAAGGTATGGAAAAGATCGTAGGTCATTTCCTTGACCGTCTCGGATAGGGTATCCTTGCGGTAGGGGGCGGAACCGATGGCCACAATGCCGCGGGTGACGGGTCGTGCGGAAGCATGGATAGGCTGACCGTTACGGGTGGCTCCCTGCCCCGCTACGGCGGAGTAATACTCGTCGCGGTAGGGATCAAAGATGCCGCCGAAGATGGGCTGACCGTCCAGGAGCAGTCCCACCGACACGGCGGAGTGATCGTAGCCGCACATGAAGTTGGTGGTGCCGTCGATGGGGTCGATGATGAAGGTGTAGCCCGCCCCGATGGTCTGACGGCTCTCCCCGTCCTCCTCGGCGAAGAAGCAGGCGTCGGGGAATAGCTTGGTCAGCTCAGCCTTCAAAAACTCCTGCACCTTGACGTCATAGGCGGTGACGAAGTTGGCGCTTCCCTCCTTGCATTCGGGGTTGCTGCGCACCTCGTCGGGAACCGAGCGCATGATCTCGCCTGCGGAGCGGATTAGAGCCTCCATGCGCTCCAGAGGGAGCAGGCCGTGGGACGTTGGCGTGCCTTGGATCTCGTCGCGGAGAGCCATGGCCAAACGGGGCCTGCGGGTGGTGATGTTGGTGATACCCTTGCGCAGGAGGTCATGTATAACCGCCCCGTCGTCCACCGTCCAGGCCGAGAAGTCCATGCCGCGGTCGCGGAGGTAGGTAAGATTGGAGTCGGATATCATGGAGTAGTGGAGATTCAGAATCGGCTCGCCTATGCCTTGGAAGCTATCGCAAGCATCACGCACGGCGGCCTCGTTGTCCTCGCAGGGCCACAGGCTGGGCCAGAGACGTCCGCCCTCCGCCACGATCAGATCATTGCGGTGATTGCAAGCCCCCGTAAAGGCCATGCGGTGGGCCACCCCAAAGCGGCGGGCGGCCTCCATGACGGGGGTAATCAGCCCGTCGGTCTTGACGTCGCAGTTGACCCGCAGATCGGGGACGGGGGCGATCAGCTCCAGAAATTTTTCAAAGGACACACAGGCCGAAGGATCCTCGGCCACGTCGTGGGACAGGTAAAGCAGATCCCCGTGGGCGCGGACGTCGATCTCGATCATCTCGGCCCCCGAGTCGATGGCGGCGAGGATGTGGTCAATGCTGTTGGGGGCAGTCCCCTCACAGCCCGAGTGGGCGGTGATGAGGGTCAAACCCACCGAGCGGAGCTGGGCTTTGGAATAGCGGATGGTCTCTTTCATGGCGTGTGCCTCTGTCAGTAGAATTTCTCCAGATCGGGAGTGGGGGTGATGATGGCCTTGTCGGTGGCGGG
>JAFQOC010000640.1 GCA_017420845.1 Clostridia bacterium | reverse complement strand
GCCACGGTGAAATCGCTGTTGGACAGCTCCTGCTGGATGCTGTCAATGAGCATCAGAGCCACCCGCCGCAGACGGTCGAAGAAGCGAAGCAAACGCCCCCGACGGCGGATATCCCCGCACAGCTCCTCCATGTAGGCATTGATGATGGCGTCGGCAATGGCCTCAGTCTCCTCCCGATCCAGCGGACGGAGACGGTTTTCCTCATCCAGCGCCTCCTTGAGATACTGCTCCATGACGTGATGGAGGAAATTACCCGCGTTGAGATTGTCAAAGCGAGCCACGGCAGGCTCCCGCAGGGACAGGATATGGGAGCCGTAGTAGCTGTAGGGACAGCGGGAGTAGGTCTGCAGACGGCTCTGGGACAGCCAGATCTCCTCTCCCAGCAGGCGGCGCACCGTGGGCTTGGTGATTTGATCCGATACGGGAGTACGGTAACGGAGGGCTCCGCCCTCAGCCAGATATTCCGAACGGAAAGGGGTAGGCTTCAGGTAAGGGAGCAGATACCCCACTCTGGTGATGGCGGAGGAGGGGGATTTAGCCTGACCGTCGGGGGTAGAGGAGGAATAGGACAGGATCAGGGATTCCGAGGGCTTGGTGAAGGCCCGCCAGACGAACAAAAGCTCGTCGGAGGTCAACCGCTCTGCACGGCTCGTCAGTTCGATGCCCAATTCCTCAAGCGCCTCCTTGTCCTGGTCGGATAACAGGCTGTCTTCAGATACAGAGCGGGGAAATTCACCCTCGCAAAGGCCCAACGCCAACAGGACGCGGATGTTGTCCACGCGGAGGGTGGAGGCGTCTCCCACGGTCACACAGTCGTGGCGGGCGGGAACGGAACCGATGTCGGTATCGGCAAAAACCAAGGTCAGGGCGGTGCAGAGCTCGTCCGGGCTCAATGGATCGGCGTCCTTCATGACGTTGGCCACCGTGGCCAAGGTTTCGGTAAGGAAGGACCAGAGACGCACCTGTTCCCCGGCTTCTCGGATTTGCCCCATGGCCAGATAGGTCTCGGCAGAGCTCATAAGGCTTTCACGAAGGTTCAGCTCATTCAGGTATTCGTACAGAGCCCGACATTGCTCTGTCACGTCGGTCGCTCCCTTCAGCTTGGTTTTCAGGGACAAAAGAGGGCTCATGACGGTTTCGCGAACCTGATTGGCGGCGCACAGAATTTCCCGTCCGCGGCCCGTCATGCCTATGCGGTAGCCGTCGGGGTTCATGCTCCACCCTTCCTCGGTCATGCGTCGGCCGGTGAGCTTCCATGTGTCGGTGTACTCCGCGAAGTAGTCGATTTCCCGCATGGTCAAGGGCAAAAGCCCTGTTTTACAAAGGGTGAGGATATCCTCAATCTGCCAGCCTCTGGCCACACAGCGCAGAGCCGTCAGCAAAAGACGGGCGGCGGGCTTGGCGTTCAGGTCCACGCGCTCGGATAAAAAGTAGGGAATATCATACTGTTCAAGGGCGGCATCCAACACACCCTTCCACATGGCAGTGTCGCGGACTGTCACCGCGATTTCCCCGTAAGGAATTCCTCGCTCACGAGCCTCCAGAATGTGGAGGGCAGCCGCCTGGGCCTCATCGTAGATAGTCGGGCACACGACGGCCCGGACCGCCCCCCGATCCGACTCGGGGATTGCAGGGAGGCTGTCGGGGGTCACGTCAAAGCTCCAGAGGGAGGTCTCCAGTAAACGAAGCTCGGGAGATGTCGCGCGGTAGGAGCCCGACAGGGCCACGTCCTCGATTTCCAGGCCAAGATCCTCACACAAGCGGGTGAGACGACGGATGGCGTCCTTCATACTGTCAAACTGAGGCTGACTGTCGTAGCGGCTTTCGCATCCAAACGTCACGGTAACGTCCTCGGCTTGACGAAGGATCTCCCGCATCAGGACGTACTCCTGCACCGTAAAGCTGGTGAAGGCATCAAAAAAAACGTATGAATCCGCAAAGAAGTCATGCTCTGCCAGCTTATCGGCGGCGCGGATCAAGCGATCCGCAGGATCCTCTCCGTACACCTCAGTCAGAAGATTACTGTAAGCGGCAGAGACCAAAGCGATATCGCGAAGCTTGTCGCGGAGGGGGGCATCCTTGCTTAACTGATCCGCCGCCCTCTCCAGAGAGGCTGAAGAAACGCCGTTGATTCCCAACTCCTCCACGGTAGACAGCATCTTGCCGCAAAGGGAAGGGTCTGTGGTGCCCGATCCGCCGTAGGTTTCCAGTATGTTCTTGAGCTGACGGAGATTTTCCCACATCAAAAGGGAACGCATGGCTCGGGTGACGGTGTGCCGGGCACGGCCGCCGTACAGGTCGGCCAGACGGTCACACAGCCGTGTAAAGCTCAGCACCGTGAAGCGAAGCCCCGCATTGGGCGGCAGAGCGGCAAGCAGCTCACGCTCGGTAGAATAGGCCTGTTGCTCGGGGACGATGAGGAAAACACGGCCGCTCTGTTTTTGTATCAGTTCACGAATCCTTTCCACCGTATAGTGGGTCTTGCCGCTACCGGGCCGTCCAAACAGAAAACGGATCATGGCGTCCTCCTTTCGTTATCAGCGTCTTCAAGCAGTTGTAGGTTTCGCGTAATCACTGCCCGTCCGCGCCAGGAATAGGCGCGGGCGGAAAAATCCTCCTCGGTCATGGCGTTCAGCATGTCCGTATCGATCCGTGGCATACGGGATCGACGGAAAAAGGAAATGGGAGTATCGATCCCATCCCGTAGGACTCGAAGGTTGTAGGGGCAGGCAAGCTGACAGGCGTCACAGCCCCATGCAAGCCCCCCGCGCAGGAGTGCCTCCCGCTCACAGGAAGTCAACTCTCCCTTCTTCTGGGACAGAGCGGACAGACAGCGGGACTTATCCTCGGTCGGGCAGTCCATGGGACAGGCTTTTTGGCAAAGCCCGCACGCGCGGCAGGTGGGAGGCTCGCTCGGAAATACGGGTGCGGTTTCTCCCGTTACGTTCTCATAGCTCATATCCGTCAGAATTTCTCCGATGAATACGAAGCTTCCGTACTCCGGCGTGATGAGCAGGCCATGCATGCCCACGGTACCAAGGCCCGCCCGTGCCGCCGCGTCCACCTCCCGAATGGGAGAATGGTCGGAGAACAGGGCAAAACGGTTGTGTGGGTAGAACCCCCTCAAAGAGGGAAGCAGGGTCGTCTCCAGCTCCCTGATATACAAATGGTAGTCCCGAGGTACCGCGTACAGGGACAGGTTTCTACGGCTGTCCGTCACGTCCTCGGTCATCACGTAGGGGATGGCAAAGAGGATGGCCGTCCCGGTCAGAGGAATATTGGTACGGTCTAAAAGGTAGGAGCGTCCGATCCCGCAAACAGATAAAGGAATGGCACGCGCAGGAACGCCAAGCAGAGACCGTATGGAGTCAAGCATGGTATGTTCCTTCATGGTGCCATTCCTTTCTTTGAATGCTGTGGACCGGAAATGATTACGTGCGGTCTACGGGGTACATGATCTTGAGCTGATTGATCTTGCTCTGGTAAGCGGCTTGCTGGCGCTCGCGGGTGAGCTGCTCGTAGAGCTGGGCGCGGACGTCGTTATAGGACAGGGCCTCGGCGGGGTTCTTCTTGTTGAGGCGGATAAGATGATAGCCGAACTGGGTCTTCACGGGGCCGCGGACCTCGCCTTCCTCCATCTCAAAGCATGCTGTGTCAAACTCGGGGACCATCTGGCCACGGCCGAAGTCTCCCAGATTACCGCCCTGCTCGGAGGAGGGACAGGTGCTGTTCTTTCTTGCGGCATCCTCAAAGCTGATCTCGCCTGCGTTAATGGCTTCCAGCAGCTCGGAGGCCTTCTCCTCGGAATCCACCAGGATGTGGGAAGCGTTGACGGTCTCGCCCTCGGTCATCTCCTCCTTGTGGGAGTCGTAATAGGCGCGCACCTCCTCCTCGG
>JAFQOC010000639.1 GCA_017420845.1 Clostridia bacterium | reverse complement strand
TGGTGGAGACGAGGGGGCTCGAACCCATGACCTCTCGGATGTGAACCGAACGCTCTGACCAACTGAGCTACGCCTCCGCTGCGAAAGATATTATACATCACCCCGCCGCATTTGTCAAGTATTTCTGTCTTTTTTGCGTAAGTTTTTTCTCCCGAGCGGAGTTTGGACTTGACACAAAAAATATTTATGATATAATTAAATGAGTGCTTTGTGGGCGAGACTGCATCCATCTCATGCGAATCGTCCTTTATCGGCACCGACCGCGCGTTGATGATGCGTTAGTCAACGGTCAAAGCGTACTTGCGCAGCGGCGAAATTCTCCGCAGGAGAACTCCCCCGGGCGCTTCCCCGACAACAATCATAATTTTGGATTCACTGCATTGAAAGGATAGAACCATGATTCAAAAGATTAAGGGCACCTTTGATATTATGCCCGAGGAAATTCCCACCTGGCGATTCATTGAGGAGACCGCCCGTGCCGTTGCCGCCCGCTACGGCTTTGACGAGATCCGCACCCCCACCTTTGAAGCAACCGAGCTTTTCCGCCGCGGTGTCGGCGACACCACCGACGTGGTACAGAAGGAGATGTACACCTTCCTTGACCGCGGCGACGAGGGCCGTTCCATCACCCTGCGTCCCGAGGGTACCGCATCCATCGCCCGTGCCATCATCGAGCACGGCCGCTGCTCGGATGCCATGCCCCTCAAGCTCTTCTATATCATCAGCTGCTTCCGCTGTGAGGCACCCCAGGCCGGCCGTTCCCGTGAGTTCTACCAGTTCGGTACCGAGCTCTACGGCACCGAAACGCCTGCCGCTGACGCCACCAGCATTGCCGTAGCCGATGCCCTGCTCCGTGAGCTGGGTTTGCCCAACATCAAGCTGCACATCAACTCCATCGGCTGTCCCGAGTGCCGTCCGGGCTATCGCGCGGCCCTGGTGGAATATTTCTCGGCCCATGAGGCTGAGCTCTGCCCCACCTGCCAGGCACGCCTGAAGACCAATCCCCTGCGCATCCTCGATTGCAAGTCCCCCATCTGCCACAAGATCGCAGAGGGAGCGCCCCGTACGCTTGATCACCTCTGCCCCGACTGCGCCAACCACCATAAGGGGCTGACCGAGGCGCTGGACGCGCTGGGCATTGCCTACGAGGTGGACACCGCCATCGTCCGCGGTCTGGACTATTACACCCGCACGGTATTTGAATTTATCGCCGAGGGCATCGGTGCCCAGAGCACCGTCTGCGGCGGCGGCCGCTACGACGGTCTGACCGAGCAGATCGGCGGTCCCCGTCTCCCCGGCATCGGCTTTGCCATGGGCATCACCCGCCTGATCATGGCCATGGAAGCCGCCGGCATCACCGTCCCCGGCAAGCAGCCCCCGAAGCTGTACATCGCATCCCTGGGCACTGCCGCTTCGATAAAGGCCCTGCAGCTGGCTGAGCAGCTGCGCAATGACGGTCTGTATGTCGAGTGCGACCTGGTGGGCCGCTCCCTGAAGGCACAGATGAAGTATGCCAACAAGAT
>JAFQOC010000638.1 GCA_017420845.1 Clostridia bacterium | reverse complement strand
ATATCTTTTCCGGTGAAGAATGGGCGAACGCAGTTCGCCCCTACGGAAAAGAATAAATTTGAGGGACACAATCATGAACCTTTTGTACAACCATTTATCCGTCAATGAGAAAGGTCATCTCGCCATCGGCGGGATGGATACCGTTGAGATGGCTCGGGAATACGGCACGCCCGCCTACATCATGGACGAGAATGCTATCCGCGCCATGATGCGCACCTATCTGGATGCCGCACACGCCAACTTCGGCGCTGACGCGCTCCCTCTCTACGCCTCCAAGGCGTTATGCTTCACGGGGATCTATCGGATCGCCGCCGAGGAGGGCATGGGGGTGGATTGCGTGTCGGGGGGCGAGCTGTACACCGCAAAAAGAGCGGGCTTCCCTGCCGAGCGCATCTACTTCCACGGCAACAACAAGACCGAGAAAGATATTGATGACGCCATGGACATGGGTGTCGGCACCTTCGTGGCTGACAATATGGACGAGGTGCTGACTCTGGAGGCTCACGCCGCCGCCCGCGGCATCACCCAGCGCATCCTGCTCCGCATTACTCCCGGCATTGATCCCCATACCCACAAGGCCATCGTGACAGGCTCCGTGGATTCCAAGTTCGGCTCGGCCATTGAGACGGGACAGGCAATGGAGATCGTCAAGCTGGCTCTTTCCCAGCCCCATATTCACCTGTCGGGCTTCCATTGCCACATCGGCTCTCAGATCTTCGACACCGATCCCTTCTCCGAGGCTGCGGACATTATGGTGAAGTTCATCGCAGCCGTCAAGTCCGAGTGCGGAATTGAGGCGGAGGAGTTGAATCTGGGCGGCGGACTGGGCGTACCCTATACAGAGTACGACCGTCCCGTGGACTACGCCGCCGCCATCCGTGATATGGCCGCCATCGTCCACGGCTTCTGCGACAGCCATGGGGTCAAGATGCCCAAGGTCATTCTGGAGCCCGGCCGCTCTCTTGTGGCTGCCGCGGGCATTACCCTGTACACCGTAGGCTCAATCAAGGAGATCCCCGGCTTCCGCACCTACGTATCGGTGGACGGCGGTATGCCCGATAACCCCCGCTACGCATTGTATCAGTCTACTTATACCGCTCTCATCGCCAACCGCCCCAACGCCCCTCGGGATTGCCGCGTGACAGTAGCCGGCCGCTGCTGTGAATCGGGCGACCTCATCGGCGAGGATATGCCCCTGCAAGAGGCTCGCCGCGGTGACATTCTGGCGGTACTGACCACGGGCGCCTACAACTACGCCATGGCCTCCAACTACAACCGCCTCCCCCGCCCTCCCGTGATCCTTGTCAAGGACAGAAAGGCCAGAGTGGCGGTGAAGCGGGAGACCTACGAGGATCTCGTCCGTAACGATATTCTCTGATCCATCAAGCATTTTTTGTTTCCCAAGGGAGGTATTTCCGTGCCTTTTCTTTCCGATATTCTCATGATCCTTCTCTCCCTGCCCGTCATGCTCATGGCCCTTTCGCTTCACGAATCCGCCCACGGCTACGCGGCCTACAGGCTGGGAGATCCCACCGCCCACAGTCTGGGACGCATCACTCTCAATCCCATCAAGCATTTTGACCTCTTCGGCTTTCTGTCCATGCTGATCTTCCACATCGGCTGGGCCAAGCCCGTCCCCGTCAACGCCCGCTACTTCAAAAATCCCCGTAGAGACTTCGCCATTGTGGGCGCCGCGGGACCGCTGTCCAACCTATGTCTGGCAGTGATTCATCTGCTCATTTTGCGGCTGTTCATGATCTTTGCTGTCAGCGCCTACCGCGATGAGGCGTACAGCTTTCTGAACGCCGTGGCCACCCGTCAGGAATTCATCGGCTCGTTTGGCTTTACCGTGGTCGCTCTCGTTGTGTACCT
>JAFQOC010000637.1 GCA_017420845.1 Clostridia bacterium | reverse complement strand
GACTATGACAACCTGGTCGCCATCGGCTCCATGATGGGCTCCGGCGGCATGATCGTCATGGACGAAGACAACTGCATGGTCGATATCGCCCGCTTCTTCCTGGACTTCACCGTGGACGAGTCCTGCGGTAAGTGCACTCCCTGCCGTGTCGGTACCAAGCGCCTGCTGGAGCTTCTCGACAAGATCATCGCCGGTAACGGTGAGCTGGAGGATCTGGACCGCATGGAGGAGCTCTGCAACTACATCAAGTCCGCATCCCTCTGCGGTTTGGGTCAGACCGCTCCCAACCCCGTCCTGTCCACCCTGCGCTACTTCCGTGACGAGTACGTGGCTCACATCGTGGACAAGAAGTGCCCCGCCGGTGTCTGTAAGAACCTCATTCAGTACACCATCGACGTGGATACCTGTATCGGCTGCGGCATCTGTGCCAAGAAGTGCCCCGCCGAGGCCATCACCCGCACCGACTACGTGGCTCCCGGTCACAAGCTGGCCTCCATGCAGATCGATCCCGCTAAGTGCGTGAAGTGCGGCGCTTGCGTGGCTACCTGTAAGTTCAAGGCAATTTCCAAGAAGTAAGAAAGGGGGAAGTAGACAAAATGGATATGATTAACGTTAAGATCAACGGCGTTGAGTATGCCGTTGAGAAGGGCTGCACCGTGCTGGAAGCCGCTAAGGCCGCTCACATCGACATTCCTACTCTCTGCTACCTGAAAGATATCAACGAGATCGGCGCCTGCCGTCTCTGCCTGGTTGAGGTTTCCGAGGGCGGTAAGCCCTTCCGTATGGTCACTGCATGCGTGTATCCCTGCACCGACGGCATGGAGATCAAGACCACCTCTCCCAAGATCACCGCATCCCGTAAGATGAACCTGGAGCTGCTCCTGTCCAACCACAATCAGGACTGCCTCTCCTGCGTCCGCTCCACCAACTGCGAGCTGCAGACCCTGTGCCGTGAGTACGGTGTGGATTCCTCCCGCTTCACCGGCACCGTCAACACCTACGCCATCGACGATCAGACCCCCATCATCCGCGACAACAACAAGTGCATCCTCTGCCGCCGTTGCGTGGCTACCTGCGCTAAGGTCCAGGAGATCGGTGTCATCGGCGCCAACAACCGCGGCTTCGATACCTACATCGGCTCTCCCTTCGACTCCGCCCTGGAGACTACCTCCTGCATCAACTGCGGTCAGTGTATCGTAGCTTGTCCCGTGGGCGCTCTCTACGAGAGAGACGACACCGACAAGATCTTCGCCGCTCTGGCAGATCCTACCAAGCACGTCATGATCTGCACCGCTCCCTCGGTCCGCGCTCAGATCGGTGAGTGCTTCGGCTACGAGCCCGGCACCGACTGCGAGGGCAAGATGGTCACCGCACTCAAGGCTCTGGGCTTCGACGGTGTCTACGACATGAACCTCACCGCTGACTTGACCATTGTCGAGGAGGCCAATGAGCTGATCGGCCGCATCCAGAACGGTGGCGTGCTGCCCATGATCACCTCCTGCTCCCCCGGCTGGATCAAGTACTGCGAGCACTATTTCCCCGAGATGACCGAGAATCTGTCCTCCTGCAAGTCTCCTCAGCAGATGTTCGGTGCCATCGTCAAGACCTACTACGCCCAGAAGATGGGTTGGGATCCCAAGGACATCTTCATGGTCTCCGCTATCCCCTGCACCGCTAAGAAGTTTGAGTGCGGCCGTCCCGAGCAGTCTGCCGCAGGCGTTCCCGACGTGGACGTGGCCGTCACCACCCGTGAGCTGGGCCGCATGATCCACAGAGCCGGCATCAACTTCAAGGCTCTGCCCGACGGCACCTTCGACGATCCCTTTGCCATCGGCTCCTCCGCAGGCGCTATCTTCGGCGCTACCGGCGGTGTCATGGAGGCTGCTCTCCGCTATGCCGCTGAGGTCATCACCGGCAACAAGCTGGAGAAGCTGGAGTTCAACGAGGTCCGCGGCGTTGAGGGCATCAAGACCGCTTCCTACAAGGTCGGCGATCTGACCGTCAACGTGGCTGTTGCCTCGGGTACCGGCAACGCCAAGAAGCTCCTGAACATGGTCAAGAACGGCGAGCTGGACGTCCAGTTCATCGAGATCATGGGTTGCCCCGGCGGCTGTGTCAACGGCGGCGGTCAGCCCATTCAGCCCGCTTCCGTCCGTATGAACATGGATCTGCGCGCCGTCCGCGCTTCCGTCCTCTACAATGATGACGCCAACGCCGACGTCCGCAAGTCTCAGGACAACCTGGCTGTCCAGAAGATCTACGATGAGTTCCTTGGCGAGCCCAACAGCCACAAGGCTCACGAGATCCTGCACACCACTTACGTCAAGCGCGGTCTGTAATTGAAAATTGAGGGGGCTGTTTTGGAACAGCCCCTTCTTCATATAAAAGAAAAAGCTTTAGCACGCTAAAGCTTTTTTCAATGTTCATCATGAAACGATCTTGTCCGATTTCATCAGTATGACGGTGGGTACCGTTGTAAGCCCTGCATAAACAGCCGTTTGAACCAGAACCAGCCCCATAAGAGGTGAGATCATACCGGTTACGGCATTGATCAGAAGGGGATAAAGAATTCCCCAAAGAATTGTGGCAGCCAACGTGATGACTAAAAAGATCCGGCCTTTGCAACGCATCCGCATAAGCTGATAACGCATGAGCGCTGAAAAAATGGGAATCGCTAAAAACAGGACGGCGAAGATCACATCCACCGTTGCAAGATCGGGATACAGTTGATACTGATACTGCCGAGCCAGTAAAAGCCCGCGGCTTGCGTCGGTCACATAATGGGAGGCAGTCGCCCACAGGAGAATGTGGACAAGACCGGAAGCCATGGTGATTGCATCCAGAAAAATGACAAGCCGCTTGAGAGATAAATTTTGCTTTCTTGCATGGCGGCGGGTAGGTGTTCCGCAAACGGGGCAAACCTCCGTGGTGTCGGGTAAATCATACTGACATTTTCTGCAGTACATGATAACCTCCTGAGCGGTATTTTGAAGGATGTTCCATAAGATAATTATAGCATAATATGACAAGGCTGTCAAGAGGCTTCGAAAATTGGTTGACATTTTGCGCAACACACTTGACATCTTCCCCAAAATCCGCTATAATATATCCATATTTCAAACCGACCCCCTGAAAGGAACCTTAACCATGGCAAAAATGTGGGCAGGCCGTACCGACGGCATAACCGATCAGATCGCAGACGATTTCAATTCCTCCATTCACTTCGATTCCCGTATGTACCGCCAGGATATCACGGGAAGCATGGCTCACGCCGCTATGCTGGCCGCCAAGAACATCATTACCGCCGAGGAGGCCGATACCCTGATCGCGGGGCTGGAGGGAATTCTGGCCGATATCGAATCGGGGGCTCTTCCCATTGACATGACCTGCGAGGATATCCATATGTTCGTGGAGCAGGTGCTCACCGAGCGCCTGGGGGACGTGGGCAAAAAGCTCCATACCGCCCGTAGCCGCAACGATCAAGTGGCGCTGGATATTCGTATGTACCTGCGGGATGAGATCACCGAGATTATCAGCCTCGTCCGTGACCTCATCGAGGCGCTGACCGATCAGGCTGAGGCAAACGCCTCCACCATTATGCCCGGCTATACCCATCTGCAGCGTGCCCAGCCCATCACCTTCGGCCACCACCTCATGGCCTACGCCATGATGCTGCTTCGGGATATTGACCGTCTGAATGACTGCAACCGCCGCATGAATCTTTCCCCCATCGGCTGCTGTGCGCTGGCGGGCACCACCTACGACACCGACCGCCGTTTTGAGGCACAAAAGCTGGGCTTTGACGGTATTGTTCTCAACTCTCTGGACGGCGTGTCCGACCGCGATTTTGCCGTTGAGTTCATGTCGGCCTGTGCCCTCATGATGATGCATCTCTCCCGTTTCTCGGAGGAGATCATCCTGTGGTCCAGCTGGGAGTTCAAGTTCGTGGAGCTGTCCGACGCCTACACCACCGGCTCCTCCATCATGCCTCAGAAGAAGAATCCCGATATGGCCGAGCTCATCCGCGGTAAGACGGGGCGTGTCTACGGCGACCTTGTCGCTCTTCTCACCACCCTCAAGGGCATCCCCCTGGCCTACAACAAGGACATGCAGGAGGACAAGGAACGCATCTTCGATTGCGTGGACACCGTCAAGATGTGCCTGGCTGTGGCCGCTCCCATGGTGGCGACCATGAAGGCCATTCCCGAGAACATGATGAAGGCCGCCCAGGGGGGCTTCATCAACGCAACAGACCTGGCCGATTACCTGGTCAAGAAGGGGCTGCCCTTCCGTACTGCCTACAAGATCTCGGGGCAGATCGTTGCCTACTGCATTCAAAACAGGGAAGTATTGGAGACTCTGCCCCTGGAGACCTACCGCACCTTCTCGGAGCTGTTCGATGCCGATCTGTATGACGAGATCAGCCTGAAGACCTGTGTGGAGAAGCGCATCTCCGAGGGGGGAACCTCGGTGAGCTCCGTGAAAGCACAAATCGAATACGTGCGCGGGCAGCTTGCCTGACAACATGATGAAACACAGCGATTCCGGACGGGAGTGGCTGTGTTTTTTTGCGGCAAAAAAGGACGAAAATTTCTTCCTTTCCTCCCTGCTATATTGACATTTTTCAAAAAATGCGGTATAATATAAAGAAGACATTTTTTTAAATACAAAGGAGCCGATATGGCAAAACAGTATATACTCCCCCCTATCAGTCTCGCCGAGCGCAAGGATTATTCCTTCCGCGTTCGGGCTTGGAACGAGACCTACGCCCATGCGACAGGGAAGAGTCGCAAGTGCTTCGTCCTGACCTTCGGCTGTCAGCAAAACGAGGCCGACAGCGAAAAGATTGCGGGCATGGCTGAGGAGATGGGCTACGAGATCACCGCCACTCCCGAGGAGGCCGACCTCATTATGGTCAACACCTGCGCCATCCGTGAGCACGCCGAGAAGAAGGCCCTGTCCATCATCGGCCAGTACAAGCACATCCGAGCCAAAAACCCCGACCTCATCATCGGTGTCTGCGGCTGTATGACCGCCCAGGATCATCGCCGCGAGGAGCTGAAGATGAAGTACCCCTACGTCACCTTCACCCTGGGCACCGCCTCCCTCCACCATTTCCCCAAGGTGCTGTGGGATGTGATCGAGCAAAAGCGCCGCTTCATCACCACGGAGTCCGAGGAGGACTTCACCAAGACCGTTGCCGAGTGTGCCCCCATCCGCCGCGAGTCGGGCTACCGCGCCTGGGTCTCCATCATGTACGGCTGTAACAATTTCTGCTCCTACTGCATCGTGCCCTACTGCCGAGGCCGTGAGCGGAGCCGCGCCAAGGAGGACATTATCCGCGAGGTGCGTGAGCTGGTAGAGGCAGGCTACAGGGAGATCACCCTGCTGGGTCAGAACGTCAACTCCTACGGTAAGGGCTCTGATTGCGATTTTGCCGATCTGGTGGCCGAGCTGGACACCATTGAAGGCGACTGGTGGCTGTCCTTCATGACCTCCCACCCTAAGGACGCTTCCCGCAAGCTCATTGACGTCATGGCGGCAGGGAAGCACATCGCCCGCCGCTTCCACCTCCCCCTGCAGTCGGGTAACGATCGCGTACTCAAGGCCATGAACCGCCACTACGACATGGCCAAGTACCTGGACACCGTCACCTATATGCGGGAGAAAATGCCCGACGTGGTCATCACCTCGGATATCATCGTGGGCTTCCCCGGGGAGACCGAGGAGGAGTTTGGAGACACTTTGAAGGCCCTGGAGACGGTGCGCTTCGATATGCTCTACTCCTTCATCTACTCCCCCCGCAAGGGTACCCCCGCCGCCGAGATGGAGCAGGTCCCCGACGTAGTCAAGGGCAACCGCTTTGACCGCCTGATGGCCACTCAGAACGCCATCGCCGCCGAGAAGAACCTGCCCATGGAAGGCAAAACTGTCCGCGTCCTCTGCGACGGAGAGAGCAAGGGCAACCCCGAGGTCTACAGCGGCCGCACCGAGGGCGGGAAGATCGTCTTTTTCCCCGGTATCCCCGATATGACGGGGAAGTTTATCAGCGTCCGCATTGACCGCACCGAGGCCTTCGCTCTCTGGGGTGAGACCGCGGAGTAATTCCCACAATATTTCCCCCACAAGCACAGCCGGAGATCAATTTGTATGCCCCGCAAGGCAAATCCAAGGAGTGTGGGGGATGGGGCAACAGAAACCAATAACAAACCGAGAACGTCCTCCGGGGAAGAGGGCGAGAAACTTCGGCGCCCCCCGATGGTTTTTGCCCCCTTCCCCAAGAGAACGCCGGACATACACCCCCAACCAACGGGGAACACGAACCAAACAAAAAATAATAACCCAATAATAGGAGAAACCACCATGGAAAACACCACCAACAACCAGAACGTATTCGAGCTCGCTATCACCCTCGGTAAGGCCCTCAAGCAGGATGCACGCCTTGTTCGCATGGAGGCCGCCCGTAAGGCCTACGAGGAGGACCCCGCCCTTAAGACCCTTATGACCGAGTACGACGTCCAGCAGAAGGCTATTCAGCAGATTGCCTCCGCCGAGGAGTTTGATGCCCAGCTGATGCAGTCCATCCAGAACCGTATCAACGAGCTGTACGATCAGATCATGGCAGCCCCCGTGTACGTGGAGCTGCTGGAGGCCCAGGAGGCTGTCAACGAGCTGATGAACGCCGTCAACAACACCATCACCTTCGCTATTACGGGTGAGATGCCTTCCAACTGCACCCACGACTGTTCCACTTGCGGCGGATGTCATTGATATGACAGCGACGGGGTTACTGACTGTTTGCGGGGGCACACATAGGTGCCCCCCTACCCCGTTTTTTTGTCCATTGCCCACCAGGTTTTGCATAGATCACCACTCGCTTTCTCCGTGAATCCTTCACAGTAGGTAGGGGCGCACCTATGTGTGCGCCCTCAACAGACTGTGACCCAGTAAGATTTAGAAAGAGGTAACCGCCATGACTCCCATGATGGAGCAGTATTTCGTAATCAAGGAGCAATACAAGGACTTTCTGCTTTTCTACCGTCTCGGGGATTTCTACGAGATGTTCTTTGACGACGCCATCACCGCCTCCCGTGTGCTGGAGCTGACCCTGACGGGCAGAGATTGCGGAGAGGCTGAGCGCGCCCCCATGTGCGGAGTCCCCTTCCACGCGGCGGATACCTACATCGGCCGTCTCATCGAGCGGGGCTACAAGGTGGCCATTTGCGAGCAGGTGGAGGATCCCGCTACCGCCAAGGGTCTGGTGCGCCGCGAGGTCATCCGCGTGGTGACCCCCGGTACGGTGATCGAGTCTACCCTCCTTCCCGAACAGCGGAACAACTACATCTGCTCCCTCTTCGTCACGGGTACCGAGTACGGCCTCTGCTTCGCCGATATCTCCACGGCTCAGGTCTTCGCCACGGTCCTGGATGGCTCCGAGGCGGATCAGCACCTCATCAACGAGCTGGGTACCTACGCCCCCCGTGAGGTCATCGCCAACCTGGGCAAGTCCCGCTTCCCCGAGGCCGCCGACTTCCTGAACGCCAAGGGGGCCATGCTCAACGATAACCAGAACCACCGCTACGATCCCGACACCTGCCGCGAGCTGGTGGCCGCCCAGTTCGGTGACAATATCCGCGAGGATATTCTGCAAAACCGTGCCATTGTCTGTGCTGTGGGCGCGCTCCTGAGCTATCTCATCGAGACCCAGAAGTCAGATATCTCCTACATCAAGGAGCTACAGGTCTTCAGCGAGGGACAGTATCTGGAGCTGGACGTCAACACCCGCCGCAACCTGGAGCTGACCGAGACCATGCGCACCAAGGAGAAGAAGGGCTCGCTTCTGTGGGTGCTGGATCGCACCAAGACCTCCCCCGGCGCCCGAATGCTCCGTCAATGGGTGGAGCATCCCCTCCTGTCCCCCGCCCACATCCTGCGCCGTCAGGGGGCCGTGGAGGAGCTCTACGGCAACTTCATGAAGCGGGAGGAGATCGGTGAGCTTTTGTCCCACGTCCTGGATCTGGAGAGACTTGTCACCAAGATCGTCTACGGCACCGCCAACGCCAAGGACCTCCGCGCCGTATCCAGCACCGCCGCCGTCCTCCCCGAGCTGAAGCGGCTTTTGGAGGACTCCACCTCCGAGGAGCTGTCCCGCATCTGGCGGGAGCTGGATACTCTCACGGATATCTGCGCCGAGATCGACCGCGCCATCTGCGAGGAGCCTCCCTTCACGGTCCGTGAGGGCGGTATGATCGCCGACGGCTACGACCCCGAGGTGGACCGCCTCCGCAGCATCATGACCGACGGTCAGGGCTGGGTGGAGCGGGTAGCCGCCGAGGAGAAGGAGCGCACCGGCATCAAGACCCTCAAGGTGGGCTACAACAAGGTCTTCGGCTACTACATCGAGGTCTCCAAGTCCTTCGTGGATATGGTCCCCGATACCTACATACGCAAGCAGACCCTTTCCAACTACGAGCGTTACATCACCCAAGAGCTGAAGGACATGGAGGCTACCATTCTCGGTGCCAAGGACAAGCTCTGCGCTCTGGAGTACGAGCTGTTCAACCAGGTCCGCGACTTCGTGGCCCAAAGAGAGGCTCGCGTCCGCCGCACCGCCAGACTTCTGTCCGAGCTGGACTGCTTCCAGTCCCTGGCCAACGTGGCCTCCCGCTACCAGTACGTCCGCCCCGACATCAACGACAGCGATACCATCACCGTCAAGGACGGCCGCCACCCCGTGGTGGAGCGCTTCGTCAAGGACAGCTACTTCGTCCCCAACGACGTCCTGCTGGACACCCGCGATAACCGCCTCATGCTCATTACGGGCCCCAATATGGCGGGTAAATCCACCTATATGCGCCAGGTGGCCCTCATCGTCCTCCTGGCCCAGATCGGCTCCTTCGTCCCCGCCGTGGAGGCCTCCATCGGTGTGGTGGATAAGATGTTCACCCGCGTGGGCGCGTCGGACGACCTGGCAAGCGGTCAGTCCACCTTCATGCTGGAGATGAACGAGGTGGCCTACATCCTCCGCAACGCCACCAAGAAGAGCCTCATCATCTACGACGAGGTGGGTCGCGGTACCTCCACCTTTGATGGTATGTCCATCGCCCGCGCCATCATGGAATACACCGCGGGGCGCAAGATCGGTGCCAAGACCCTTTTCGCCACCCACTACCACGAGCTGACCTCCATGGAGGAGTCCTACGACGGCATCGTCAACTACCACATCGCCGCCAAGAAGCGGGGGGATTCCATTACCTTCCTGCGTAAGATCGTTCGCGGCTCCACCGACGACAGCTACGGCATCGAGGTAGCCAAGCTGGCGGGTCTTCCCAATGAGGTCATCAAGCGCGCCCGCGAGGTGCTGGCCCACGTGGAGGAGTCCTCCAAGGCCGTCCGCGACGCGGTAGACGCCTCGGGCACGGGCACCAAGAAGCCTGTAGTAGACGATGGTGCGATCACCATGGACGATATGCTGGATCAGCAGCTCATCGAGGAGCTGCGGCAGGTGGATCTCAATACCCTGTCTCCCTTTGAGTGTATGTCGCTGATGTTTGAGTGGAAGAAGAGATACAGATGATATAGGCAGCGATTTTGTCCAATAAGCGATCATTTCGACTGCCATGACTCATGGTTAGGAGTGTAACAATGCAACCGAAAATGGTGATATTTGACGTTGGGCGCACATTGCTGGATTATTCAGAGTTTGATTCTTTGAAAGGTGTCAGAGCCTTGATGCCATACATTTCAGAGAACCCTCACGATTTGACGGCAGAGGAGATCGACCAACGCACCAGTGAAATTTTTGCCCTTTTTGATGAGAGTCGCAAACAGCTTTTCGAAGTTCCCGAAAAGACGATACTCACATTGGTATACGATGTTTTGGGATTGAAGTTTTCCATTTCTATTGACGAAATCGAGCGTATCATTTGGACTGAGGATGTAGTCAAGGTTCCGATTCCTCACGCCAAAGAGCTTTTGAACAGGTTACATGAAATGGGTATTCAGACAGCTGTTATATCCAATATTGATTTCAGCGGGGATTTACTCCGTCAAACACTCAACCAGATCTTTCCCAATAATCACTTTCAGTTTGTGATCGCATCCAGTGATTACGGTGTGCGTAAACCGAATCATTATATATTTGATGCCGGAATTACACGAAGCAAGCTGTCGCCTGCGGACATCTGGTATGTTGGAGACAAAGTGAAAGTAGATGTGGAGGGTAGCCGAGCTGTGGGAATGACGCCTGTTCTGTATAAGTTTGAAAGGAACACATACGGTGAACTTCCCGAAGGATTGATTGTTATTGACGATATGATTGATTTGCTTAAATATATGTAAACAGTATTGAGGTGGCCAAGCTGGCGGGATTGCCGAACGAGGTCATCAAGCGCGCCCGCGAGGTGCTGGCCCACGTGGAGGAGTCCTCCAAGGCCGTCCGCG
>JAFQOC010000636.1 GCA_017420845.1 Clostridia bacterium | reverse complement strand
GTGAAAAAGTTGTAATAGATTGTAAAAGATTGTGAAAACTTGGAATTGGTTGAAAAGATGTGAAAGTGTTTAGGCTGGGTTGCTTGTTTTCACTTTCAAAACCTGTTATAATGCAAGCACATAGAAAATCGTATAGCAGTGACAAACCGCGATTTCCGCATAGGGACAGAGGTTGCACCAAGGGCGTAGTACGAATCCATCAGCCGTACTATGCCTTTTTTCTATGCTCAAAAGAAAGGAGAAGAATGGCCACATTAGAGCATGAAGCCTTGGTTAGAGGAGAAGCCAACCTCCAAACCCTGAATGCGGAACAGAAAGAATACCTGTGTGCTTCCCTGTTCATCCGCATTCGTGAACTCTATCGCCAACAAAACCCAACCGCAATATCCAAAGAAACGGAGGAAGCAACAAAATGAAAACAGCAGTCATCTACGCTCGGTATTCCTGCGACAACCAGACCGAGCAATCCATCGAAGGCCAGCTTCGCGTTTGTCACGATTACGCCGAGCGAAACGGGATCCTGATCGTGGACACCTACATCGACCGCGCCATGACGGGTACCAACGATATGCGTCCCGACTTCCAGCGCATGATGAAGGACAGCGGAAAAAAGCAATGGAATTACGTTCTGGTCTACAAGCTGGATCGCTTTTCCCGAAACAAGTACGAGGCCACCGTACACAAGAATACCTTGAAGAATAACGGTGTGAGGGTACTATCAGCTATGGAGAACATCCCTGATACGCCCGAGGGCATCATCCTCGAATCACTCTTGGAGGGTATGAACCAATATTACTCCGCAGAGCTTTCCCAGAAGGTCAAGCGTGGTATGTATGAAACCAGACGGAAAGGATACTTCCAAGGTGGGATCCTTCCCTACGGCTACAAATCCGAAGGACGAAAAGATTGTTGTTGACCCGGAGCGGGCCGAAGCAGTTCAGTTCATGTATGAACAATTTTCGATGGGTGTTTGTGTACGTTCCATCATCGATGAGTTGACCTCACGAGGCGTGTTATATAAGGGTAACTTAATTCCCGAATCTCGTATGATTTTTGATATATTACTATAGCCGCTGCTTGAAATAAGCAGCGGAGTAAAACTGTCGTTCCATCGCATTTGGGGTCTACCTCCAAAGTCCTTTCTTTTTGATATGAATCAACTATTTTCGCATAGATTCGTTTAATAATCCCCCACCCTTGCGGGTGGGGGAGCGGCTCCCTTTAAGAAAGGAGAGAATAAATAAAAGTAGGAAAAAAGCTTATCTGTTAACTCGCAACGAATTCAATACTATATATACTGATGTCGTCGTTCACTCCCATATAGTCGGTATCATGCCTCATAGTGGAATCCGTCCCGTAAAAACGAACCTCCATGATCTCAATAAACGTGCTAATAGGATTGTGAAGACTCAGCATCAAATTCAAATATTTCGAATATTAAAAAAACATGCTCAAAAATTGAATTTCTTGCCTATGTTATAGCTATAATTATTCCTTTGACTTACGGAGAGGCACGACAACTATACCGCAAAGCAGAATCAGTACGATAGCTCCACCCGAAAGCGCAGACTTGCATCCGCCCTTAGGCTCATCGGTGTTTGAATTGGATGTAGCAGCACCGGATGTATCGGTAGGATCGGTGATGTCGGTATGCGCTTCAGTAGGCTCTTCATGAGAAGTTTCGATAGTTGTCTCGGTACTTGTATCGGTACTTGTATCGGTGTCCACCTCAGTCTCTGTTTCGGGAGGCATATTCTGGGACGCGCTGGGTATGTAATTCTGATACACAAAGTTCAATCTTCCCAGAGGTGCCGCGTCTCCGTCGCAGTAGAAATCTTCCATCTCGTCGTAGACGGTGTCGCTGTCAGCGATCTTGAATTCTACGTTGATCTCCTTATAGCCCTCAATACCCAGCAGGGACAGAGGAACAGCGATCATCATTTCGTTGTCCTTGACTCGGTAGGCAATATCTCCCACAGGAGTGAAGCCATACTGACCATCGGTGCCACTGTATCCCGCAAGGGTCGTTGTGAACTCATTTTTCGCTTGATAATTCACGATGAAATCGTAGCCGTACCAACCGGTCTCGCCGGACTCGGCATCGCGGCGATCTACGTTCAGATAGATCTGCATCCAGGAAGACTCGGTATCGAACATGGAAATATCGTTTACAGTCTGCACATAGAAGTAAAGATTTTTCGAGTCAGAGGTCACCTTGGCAGCCTTGATATCGTTGCGTCCCGAAGTATTCGTATAAGGTGTACGACCGAATCCGATAGCATCACGATCAGCTGTGTCGCCTGTGGGATCCGTGTACGTCACGGTTATGTCGTTCCATTGATCAAACTCGCCCGTGACGTTGATGGGCTTGCGGGCATCCTGCACGATCACAGGAGCCGTACCCTTGGCACGTTGGACATTATAAATGAGTTGCATGTAGTAGTTGTCGAAGTAACCTCCCCGCATCATTTCGGTGTCACGGGAAAACTCCATGGAGGCGGTGTCCACGAAGTAGATCCAACCGTCTTCGGTATCAATCCGTTGTGCAACCCATTCATTCCATCCCGTAACCAAAATAATCGATGCGTCGGTAGAAAGGGCATGATCCCACTGCGCCTGGAAATTCAGGCCGTAGTTCGTGAGGGAGGGATCCTTCTTCCAAGCCTCGTATGCAAGCCGTAGTGTGCGGCCGATTTTCGAATTGGAGGAAGGGATGCCATCGGGATTCACAAAGGAGCGTCCGCGGTTATTGCAGTTGTTATACAAGGAAGAGTGAGTGAAGCAGACGGTGCCGCTATGTTGGGCAACCGAGACGTTAATGGCATGGGGATCACCGTTTTCGTCCTTGAAAACACGTTGAGGCCATTCAAAATCCAGACAGGGCCAACCGTTTTCTTTGGCTTCTTCATTCGGCCACTGATTCTGCTTGACCGTAAAGAAATCATCAATGTTCGCGTCGTAGGGAGCGACGATCACAGGCTTTCCGTCCAACATGAACCATGTGTCAGGGAATTTGTTCGGCTTATATATAGCTTCGTATACAGCCTTAACCGTGTTATGGGCGTTGCCGTTGGTGTAGAAAACCACCTGCGGCGCGTCAAATCCCTGCTCATTCAGCTCGTGCAGGATTTCCATGAGCTGTAACGCGTTATGAGTATATGGGAAAGCGTTTGTCACATCGAAAAACAGGAAGTCGATATTCGCTATGGTCAGAAGTTCCGCGTGCTTACGCATGACCCATGCATCATTTGCGTAATAGTAGCCGTACAGGGGCTCGGAAAACCAGTGCATAGCACCCGCGGGACCGTATTTGCCGCAGGACACGTTTCCGGCTGCCTCAATACCCACTTCGTCGATGATCTTTTGTAGGTCAAAGACGCCGCTGTCACCATGCTCGCCATGCCATAAGAAATAGAACAGGCCGATGGATCTCTCACCGTCTTTGTATGAGCCAACCTCGGAAGAATCAAAGAGGGGACGGTTCAGATCGTCGGTTCCCGCATAGCCACCGTAGAGATAATTGTGATCATTGGGAACCGTGTAGGATAGCATTTCACCGTTGACCTCGTAAGAGATGGTTACGGTTTTCCCATCCTCGGAAGGGGTATACTTGAGGGTCCCTTCATGGGTGTCCTCGTCGGTAGTCTCCATCTCCTTGTAGGTAGGATCAGGCCAGTCAACCTCTTTGGAGGCCTCCTCTTCAGCGCGCTTTTGCTCTTCTTCCCAAGCGAGCTTGGCTATATATTCGTCATAATCGAACTCGCGCGCTTCTTCTTCGGTTGAGAAGAACGCAACGTATTTCACGTCAATCGAGTCACCGACTGCTACGTTACCGTCCAGGGGATCAATGCGGAATAAGGTAAAGGTAGCATCAACCGGGGCATCTTTCCAAGCGTCCATGGATGCGACTGCGGTCTCCCACTCCCCGGAAGGATTCCATGTCAGACTTTGAATGGTACCGGGGAAGCCGATCATAAAGGCGTCCGAACGGGTACAGACCAGCAAACCTCCGCCGGGGGCAGTGGTTCGGTAGGCAATGGCGGCATATTTTGCTTGATGAGGGGAACAGGCAGGAATTTCAAGACAGGTATAAGGATCGTCTGTCACAGCTGTGAATGTGGTATAGCCATCTCCCATAGAAACTTCCAGATTTGTTGTAGAAGAGAATGTGGATTGAATGGCTTCTGTTGTGAAGTCGTACAGATATACGGGGTCGGATGTGTTGAAGGTTTTATCCTCCGCAGCGGCGAAGAAGGGGATGACAATGGTGCCGGTTGCACCAAGTAACAAAACAGCCAGCGTCAGAGATAGTACTGTCATTAGTTTTCTTTTCATAATCTTTTCTCCTTATCGTTTTTTTTGGTTGAAATTATACCGGGACTTCAGACTCCAGATCGCGTATGAGACGTTTTATGGGGTCTTCCATACGGCCATATTCGTGGATACCGTCGAAAACAATACACGCAAACCATGTGTCGGGATCAATGCCTGCATGGCGACAGTAGGCCTTTACTTCATCGGTAGCGGCATGGGTATGCTTGGCGGCAAATAACTCATCATGATCTCCCATCTCTACACACAGGCGGCGAGGGTAGCAGAGGCAGGCGATCTCTGCGTCGTCATAAAGAGCGGCGGCACCTTTCCAAGACCAGTCGGGCCAGGCGTAGTGGCGGCGTTGACTGAAAAAGGAGGAGGAAACGGCAGAGCGGATACGGGGGTCAGCGGCAGTGGTAAAGAGCGTGTAATGTCCTCCATAGGAAAGCCCCACCATACCTACCGACAAAGGGTTCAGGACAGACTCAAAGTAATCAATAGCCCGTGTGATGGCGTAGACCTCCAGAGCGGTTACGGACCCTCCAATTCGCTTGAGACGTGCATCAATGGAAACGCGATCGTAAGGTTGACCGTAGAAGGAAGGATCCCAAAGCAGAAGAGCAGGCATGAAAACGTGGACTCGGTGGGGCATGAGGCGGGAGACCATACCGTTGTAATTGACGTCACTCCCCTCGAAGTAGAAACCGGAGATCAACTCGGGGGTGCCCGCTCCGCCGTGTTGGGCGATGACCAGAGGACGGCGCTCGTCGGTGTTGAGGCGGAGATACAGACCTGTCAGCCACAGACCCGACAGAACCTCGATCCGCATACGAATCAGGGTGTAGTCTCCTTCATCTCCTAATTCCTCGATCATCTCAGCAGCAGGAATCGGGCGGGGGATGGAAGCGTTCAGGGGCCATCCGAGCATATCCAGGTAAGCCTTGCGGTGGGTTTCTTGTTTGTCAAAAATATCGGCACAGTAGGCATTGCGTATGGATTTCAGCTCGTCTTCGCGGGATGCAATGAGGGCATTTATTTCGGTAAGAAAGCGAGCCTTGTCTGACTCTGTATGGTGAGGATCTTCACGGAAGTGCATAGAAATAACTCCTTGTTATTGACTGAATGACTCATGGGGGACCGTCCCCCAAAAAACTTGCCGCGGATTACGTAATCCCCTGCTGTCAATCAAGCGGAACCGTCAGATTATCCTTGTTGATCCAGGAGCTTGTCAAACGAATCCTGCTGTTTTTCCAAGTCTTTTTCCATCTGACTCTTCCAACGCTTCAGTTTTGATGCGAGAGCAGGATTGGTCGTGGGAAGCACCGAGCGCATGCTGTCACGGAACCCCGAAAGGCCAGTGGCGTACACGTAATCAAAGGAAACCGACTCGAACATGGTATCCAGTATTTCCCGAGACTGAGGATCTTGCATGAAACGCAGAGACAGTACCGAGTCGTAATATGCGGGACGTATAATCTGGTAGCTGTAGTAAGACATAGCTTCCAGAACAGCGGCTATCTGTTCCTGTCTTTCGACGTTATCAATAGCGGAGGAAATGCCAAAGCAGGAAACTTGATCTTGAATGTAAGTTTTATAGTCCTTTTGCTCTCGGCTAAGCTTGGGCATTGGGGCGATACCGTAGTTCATATCGGCCAGAGACTCGAAGTGGAGCTCAATGTCACCGAACATGGTGGTGGCCATCAGAGCCTTCTTTTCCGAAAACTTGATCAAAGGGTATTCAAAGCCCTGACCAAAGCCGTCGGACAGGTAGGTTCCCGCCGCGTTACACAGAGCGCTTACCCTCTCGCTCATATCGATCATGCGGTCAGTTATGTCGGCATTATAGACCAGCGCACCATCCTCACCTCGGATGACCATATGTATATCTGAGGCAACCGTATAAACGTCCATGTCACCTACGTTACCCACAACGAAACCGTAGAAGTCTTCGTCACTTTTTCTGCTGTCTCCGTCCTCGTCAGTATAGATGTCTTTGATCATATTGTATTGGTATTCAAGTGTCCAGTCACCATTGTCGATCGTTTCGTAAAGATCGGGTATTTTATATGCCTCCAAAAGATCTCTGTTAAAAATCGTGAGATATCCCCTGCGAAACATAGAAATCGCAATGGGGGAGGTAGCAACAAACTGTAGATTTTGGGAGGTGAAGGTCATCATCTCATTGTAATCCTGATTCCAGTAATGCTTGGACAGGTTTATGTTATCTAATTCATTCAAGTTCAGATAATGCCCGGAAAGCATAGGTGCCATACTGACATAGGTGCCGATGGTGAAAACATCCACACTCGCGTCGCCTGCCTGTACTAAGTTTGACATCATAGCTGTCGTTTCTGTATCCTCATTTCGAGTGACATAGTCAAATGTAATGCCCAACCGATCCTCTACGGCGGCATTACGTTCGAAAACGGCATCGGAGATGACACCGCCGCCTAGATTGTCACATGCCAACTCATCGGAACGACCGCTTTTATTCACATAGAGAATGGTAACATTGGTGTCAAAGTTCAGATCATCGCCCAAATCCATAGAATAGTCAGGATCTGTAGTGCTGTTTTCGGTGACAGGATTCGTTGTGTGACTACTTGGAGTCTCTACTGTTGTTTCAGTAGTGCTGCAAGCAACCAACGGAAAAAGTGTACATACAGTCAAAATCAACGCGGAAAGTTTTTGAATATGTTTTTTCATAGAATTGCCCTCCTTCTGTTTGCTTTTGGTATATTTATTATATCACATCGAAAAACAAATGTTTATTGCCGAATTCGTATTTTATATTGACAAATTCACATATTGTTGTTATAATAGTGCTATAATTTTTCAGTAAAGGAGCAAAACCATGGTGGGAATTGATCTGAACAGCCCAATTCTTTATAAATGTGCCTCGTACCGTTTCTTTGAAAAAAAAGAACATCATATCGCGCGCACTTGTCCAGATAACGTTTTGTTGATGGTCTATGAAGG
>JAFQOC010000635.1 GCA_017420845.1 Clostridia bacterium | reverse complement strand
CTCTAACTTCAATGCCGAGTACGAGGCTACCGGCAAGCGCGTTCTCCTGCTGAACACCCTCTCCGCCGTCCAGGAGGGTACCGCCTTTGAGCTGCTGCCTGCCGAGGACGCCATCATCACCACCAACCATTACGAGATGTCCTCCACCCTCAACGAGGTCAAGACCGTGGAGATCGACCTGACCGATATCGACTACAATGGCCAGGTTATCCTCTCCTTTGACGCCCGTAACGCGAACAACGAGTTCGGCGCTATCGGCTACCTGGTCTACGTTCTGGGTATTACCTTCGCATAATCCCGTCCATTCAGAGTCCCTTCGCCATGGCGAGGGGACTTTTTTTGCTCCTTCTCTTGCATTTGCCGTGAAAATATGGTACAATATAATCAAAGGCATGCGCGAGCTTGCATTGAATCCGGCTCCCACTCCACAAGAAAGGAAGCTTTCGCAAGGCGAAAGCAATGGTCATACACATGAGAAAGGTTATTTCCACCCCCAACGCCCCCGCCGCCATCGGTCCCTACTCCCAGGCCATCCTCTGCGGCAATATGCTCTATACCTCGGGACAGATCCCTCTGGACCCCGCTACGGGTACCGTGGTGGGAGAGGACATTCGCGCCCAGGCCGAGCAGGTCATGAAGAATCTCTCCGCCGTGCTGACCGCGGGAGGCTCCTCCTTTGAAAACGCCGTCAAGACCACCTGCTTCCTGGCCGACATGGGGGATTTTGCCGCCTTCAACGAGGTCTACGCAACCTACTTTACCACAGGCCCCGCCCGCTCCTGTGTGGCGGTGAAGACCCTGCCCAAGGGGGTTTTGGTGGAGGTAGAGGTCGTCGCGCTGGCGGAATGAGCGATTCCTGCTCATCATAAATTGCCGGAGACAATCTGTTGCGTTTTCAAATTTGAACCCCTGCCCACAATTACATTTGTTGATACGAAAGGATATTTTGCCATGGAGAGCAAACAGTACGGTCTGGATATTACCGACAGAAAAGATTTGGTAGGCATTTGCTACACCATGTGGTTCAACGCGGTGCTGGGGAGCGGCGACACCCCCGTGACCCAAGCGAATAACGTTACCGAGCTGACCGAGAAGTACGGCTGGAGCGACGAGTTCGGCTTCGGAAACGCCGAGGAGCAGCACAATGATCTGTACGCCTTCCACTACTGGGCGGAGCCTGCTCAGGGCTACTACCGCAGCTCGGATAAGGCCGCTCACCGCCGCAATCTGACCCTGCTCCAAGAGGCAGGGGTGGACTTTCTGGTGCTGGATTTCACCTTCGTGGGGGGGCGCACGGTGCACAACAAGCCCTTCTGGGATAGCCATGTGGAGTATTCCTCGATAGCGCTGTTGGACACCATCACCGAGATGCGGGCCGAGGGGCTGAAGACCCCCTACGTGGTCATGTGGCCCAACGAGGTGGAGGCCTTCGACGTGTTCTACGACAAGTTTTACGGGGTGGAGAAATGGAAGGACTGCTTCGTCTATCGGGGCGGCAAGCCCTTTATTCTCCATTGGAATTACAAGACCTCCGAGACCGAGCGGTTCGTGACCCGCGCCATGTACGGCCTGCAGGGAAAGGTGAAGACGGGTCAATGGAGCTACCTGGAGTCCGACAACAGCCTGACCGTTTCCTACGACGCCGAGGGGAACCCCGAGCACGTGGGGGTATCGGTGGCCACCCAGGAGACCTATATGTCCAACACCGCCACTGCCCACGGCCGACAGGGCGGTCGGTTCTGGAACGCTCAATGGCAGACCGCCTTCAAGGTACACCCCAAGATCGTGACCCTGACCTGGTGGAACGAGTGGTGTGCCCAGCTCTTCCGCGTGGACGGAAAATTCGTCTTTACCGACAATTTCAATCAGGAGTTCAGCCGCGACATTGAGCCCATGAAGGGCGGTCATGGGGATCTGTACTACCGCTGGCTGTGCGAATATATCCGCGCCTACAAGGCCCATGAGGATTGCCCTCTCCTGATACAGAACTGACACGAAAGGATCTTCTATGTTTACTGATCTCACGGGCAAGACCCGCCTGAAAATTGGACTGCACACCCACACCACCCTCTCCGACGGCCACAGGACCCCCGCCGAGGCCGCCGCCGTCTACAAAGCCGCGGGCTACGACGCCATCGCTCTGACCGACCATTGGGTCTATAGCGAGGGCGGCGAGATAAACGGCCTTACCATCCTGTCGGGCTGTGAGTACAACGTGGGCGGTGTGGACGAGTGGACGGGCGTTCACGAGACCTACCATATCGTGGGGGTAGGCATGACCCGCGACCCCGAGATCCCCGAGGACTACCTCCGCAATCACGACGGCCGTATCCGCGACCGTGTGCGGGATATAGTGAACCGTATCCGCAAGGCAGGTGGTCTGGCGGTTCTGGCTCACCCCGCCTGGAGCCTCAATACCTCCGAGCAGATTTTGGGCTGCGCCGAGTTCGACGCCACCGAGATCTACAATTCGGTCTCGGATTGGGGTATGTCCGACCGCCCCTACTCGGGAATCATCGTGGATCAGATCGCCTCCTATGGCCTGTTCCTTCCTCTTCTGGCCACCGACGATACCCACTACTACAACGGCGACCAGTGCCGCGGCTGGGTGGCGGTGGAGGCCGACGCAGTAGAGGAATTGGGACTTGTGGAGGCTCTGCGCCAAGGAAGGTTCTACGCCACTATGGGTCCCGAGGTGCACCTGGAGCGTATCTCTCCCACGGCGGTGAAGCTGACCTGCTCTCCCGCTGTGAAGGTGGCGTTTCTGTCCAACTCGGTCTGGTCGTCCGGACGCATGGTGCGGGGAGAGGGCATCACCGAGG
The DNA here is from genome assembly GCA_017420845.1 of Clostridia bacterium. GTDB lineage: Bacteria > Bacillota > Clostridia > Oscillospirales > CAG-272 > CAMEON01. The sequence goes on along the minus strand of JAFQOC010000635.1, from coordinate 417 downwards.
CGATATACGAGTTTAAGCGTCACGAGATCTACGTTCGTGCCGAGGTCACGGATGCCGACGGTCGCGTGGGCTACTCCAACATCATGCCCGTATGAGTACGAACAGCGTGCAAGCCATTCGGGAGAGGCTATTCACCCACGCCGACGGAGACTATAAAGCCTTCCAATGCCCCCTCATGCCCACGGTGAATCCCCATACGGTCATCGGCGTCCGCACCCCCATCCTCCGCCGAATGGCCAAGGAATTGCGGGGGACGGCTGACGGGGAGGCGCTTTTGAATCACCTCCCCCACCGGTATTTTGAGGAAAACCAGCTCCATGCATTCCTCATCGAGGCCATTCCCGAGTTTGACACAGCCTTGACCGCTACCGACGCCTTCCTGCCCTACGTGGACAACTGGGCCACCTGCGACCAGCT
>JAFQOC010000634.1 GCA_017420845.1 Clostridia bacterium | reverse complement strand
CGTTGGTGCATAAAAACTTATCCAAAACCTTCTGCAAGGTTTGAGGCAGATCGGCTTTCAGGTGATTTTTGCGTAAAAAACAGAAGGGGTTGAAACGGAAGGAATCATACACCAGATTGTCGTAAGCGGAAACGAAAATAATGATGGTATCGGGGGATTGAGTCTGCAAGGCTTCGGCCAACTGAAACCCGTTGGTTCCGGGCATATCAATGTCAAGAAGAAGGATGTGGATGGGATTATTCCGGATATAATCCGACACCTCAGCGGCTGAAAAAAACGTCTTTACATAATACTCGATCTCTTCGGGGATGCAAATCAATTTTTGCTGGATGTGATCGGTGAGTAACTCGGCAAAGGTAACATCATCGTCACATACGCCAAAAACAAGCATGACAAAACCTCCCTTCTCATTTCATTGTAGCTGTTTGATACTATATTGTATCACAAAACCGTGAAAATGTCAAATACAAACAGAGCTTACCAACCGATTATGATTATAACACAAAATTTAGGATAAATGAAGAATAGGGATAAGTGATAAAATTCTGGGACAACTGCAAGATTTTCAGGGACAAGTGCATTTTGAAATTGCACTTGTCCCAGTTTTTTATCTTCTGTCCCGCTTTTCGGAAATCGTGAAAATTTCTGCTATACTGTTAGCACAAAGAAAATAGCGATTCTATAAGGATCGCGGAAAGGAGAAGTATTTTGCTTCGTGTAGAGCACCTGACAAAAAGCTACGGTCGGCGTGTAGTGCTGGATGACTTTTCTTACACCTTCAATGATGGCGTATATGCGTTAGTCGGGGAAAACGGATCGGGAAAAACCACCTTGCTTTCAATCATTGCCCAAAGCGAGAACGCCGCTCGGCGGTCTAAGGGACGGATCCTGCTCGATGGCATCGAAATAAAAAAGGAGGTGTCCGAATACCAAAACAGAGTAGGATATATGCCCCAGCGGACAACGCTGTATCCCGGCTATGGCGTTGAAGACTTTCTTATGTACGTTGCCATAATGAAGGGATTGGGACAGGATCATGCCGCAAAAGAAGTGAATGAGTTGTTGGAAGAACTGCATCTGATAGACGTGCGAGACGCACCGATTGGTTCTCTATCAGGCGGTACGGTTCAGCGAATCTCTCTGGCGCAAGCTCTTATCGGCTTCCCCGATGTCATATTACTTGACGAGCCAACTGTCGGTCTTGACCTGGCTGAACGGATCGCGGCGCTCAACCTGATTGCCAAACGAGGACTTCACAGCACAGTGATCATGGCAACACATTTATCCTCGGATATTGCCCATATTGCCAAAGAAGCTGTCATGTTGGAACGCGGCAAGCTAGTGTATGCCGGTTCGACTGAAAATGCGATGTCTTTATTGGCTTGAAGTTTACAAAGTCATATTTTTATTAAGGAGAAACAATGTTTACTATCAAAAGTCTTTCAAAATCCTACGGTTCGAATTTGGCTTTGAACAAATTCACATACCACTTCGATCACGGTATCTACGCTTTGCTTGGGCCTAACGGCTCTGGCAAATCCACCCTCATGAATATGGTCACACAGAACCTGAAGCCCGATGAAGGTGAGATCCTTCTGGACGGTACGCTCATCGGAAAATTGGGTCACACCTACCGAGAAAAACTGGGATTTATGCCCCAGTACCCCGGTATGTATCCTTCTTTTTCCGCTCTCGATTTTCTCCGCTACATGGCAACTCTGAAGGGGTTGAACAAGAAGAAGGCCGAGGAACAAATCGATGAGCTGCTTCACGCGGTTGAACTTCACGACGTAAGAACCCACCGCATCGGCTCCTTCTCGGGCGGTATGAAGCAACGTCTTGCCCTCGCCCAAGCCCTTCTCGGTGATCCCGAAATCGTGATTCTCGACGAGCCTACCGCCGGTCTCGATCCCAAACAGCGAATTGCCATCCGTAACTACATCGCCAGCGTTGCGCTGAATAAAACTGTCATCATTGCCACCCATGTGGTATCCGATGTGGAATTCATAGCCCGCGAGGCCATCATGCTCAAAAAAGGAGTGATCTCGGACAGCGGCAGTCCCTACGAGCTGACCCAAAAGATCGATGGTCAGGTGTGGCAGACGGTAGTCAAGCCCGAGGAAGTCCAGGCCATGCAAGACAAGTTCCGCGTGGTCAACATCCAGAACGGCGAGCAGGGCGTGATCCTCCGCATCCTGTCCGATGTGAAGCCCACGGAAGATTCCATCCCGGTCGTTCCATCCTTGGAGGACTACTATCTCCATGTCTTTGGCGACATTCTTTAATGGGGGGATGTTGCCATGCTGAAATATGAGATCAAGAAAATTCTTGGCAACAAATTCGTACTGATCTTTTTCGCTTTCATGTTTCTTGTCAATGCGCTGTTATCCTATTATGCTGCCCCGCAAGCCAGAGGCGAGTTGAATCTGCCGTCACAGTTGGATGCGGAAACCCAGGCAAGGGTGGATGCCATGTTTGAGCGTTACGAAGCCAATCCCGAAGCTTTTATGGCAGACTTTACTGAACGGCGGACATATAAAGAGAAAAGGCTTGACGCTATGGGTAAAGCGAATGACAAAAATATGGAAGCGGAAATGATGGGTGAGGAAGCCAATTACACCATTCAGGACTTCTGGCCGGAGTATAATGACGAAATTCGTGCCAAGATTGATGAATACAACGAAATCTATAAGTATTTCAATCGCGTTTACAGCTATCTGTATGAGGATCTTCCTGCGATCTATGACGGAGTTATTTCCAATGCAGAGCTGTTTCAACAGGAGTATATCGCTTACGGCATGAGTGCGGATAGCTACGAATACCGCTATCAAAGTGACGTGATCGATATTTACTCGGTCAATAAGAATCTGCCCATCCGTATCGAAGACAGAAATGGCTGGGACACCTATTTCACCTACACCAGCGGAAACATTTGCCTGATCTTGTTCCTGCTTGCGTTAGTTCCCGGGCTTTTACTGGATGAGAAAAAGAACGGCACGTTCCCGATCATCCGTGCAACCCGCAAAGGTCGTATCGCGTTGATCTCCACGAAATACCTGACCCTGCTACTCCTATCCGCGTTTGCGGTGCTGACCTTCAGCGCAACCACCTGGATCATCTTTGGTATTGAGAACGGTGGATATTCGTCTCTGTCCAATTTCGTACAGATCTTTGAGGCCAATGCCTACTGCCCTTACATCGTGACGGTTGGTGAGTATCTGGGTCTTACGTTGCTCATCAAGATCCTGACGCTGTTTGCCATGGGCTCGTTGCTTTTGACAGTCTCGCTTCTGCTCAAAAATCATGCGCTCAGTTATCTTTCGGGGCTTGTATTCGGGGGAGCCAATTTTGTCATTTATTTTACAGGCTTCTTGGATCAGAACAATCCCTTGCGTTTGCTCAATATCTTTACCGTCATGGATACCGAGGTTTGCTTCTCTCGTTACTACGCCATCAACGTATTCGGACGGTGCCTGCAATACCTTCCCGCCATTTTTATCTTCTTTGGCCTGATTCTTGTCGGTTCTGCCGTGTGTACAGCTGTCCTGTATTGCCGTACCCCCGGTGTCCATAAGATCCGACTGAATAAAAAAATCAAGCTATCCATCCCCAACCGCGCTTTCCCCAGCCTGTCCCGTTCCGTAGGAGGCTATGAGGTTCACAAGCACATGATTGCCGGCAAATGGATTCTGCTTTTGGTAGCGGTACTGCTGATCAAGGGCTATACCGTACAAACGACTGATGCGGTAGCCTATTCCTTCTCGGATGCTGTATATATGGACTATATGGAGCTTCTGGAGGGTGAAGTCACGGATGAAAAGCTGGCTTATATTGAGGATGAACGGGCAAATATCGACTATCTGATGTCGGCTGAAGCCGAAATGAAGGAAAAATATCAGAAAAAAGAAATCACATTTGCCGAGTATATGGAATTTCAGGATGACCTGGAAACAGCTAAAGCCAAGGAACCTGTCTTTGCGACCGTGGAAGCCCAAAGAGATCATTTGCTGGCTTTGCGGGAGCGAGGAATTGAAGGCGACTTCGTATACGTCACGGGCTGGAATCATATGTTCACCCGCAGCTTCGACTATATACTCTACGCCTTCGCTTTGGTATTTGGCGCGGTATTGTTCACCACCGAGTACGGCTCCGGTATGGCAGGTATTCTCCGCACGACTAAGCATGGGCGAGGCCGCTTGTTTGCGACCAAATATGTGCTGGCCATTGCCGTATGCGGTGTATTGGCGATCATCTTTGGCTTCGTAGATCATATGAAGATGACTGAGCTCTATACCTTTACGAGCGGTTTGTCTCCCGTACAAAGCTTGCCCATGCTGTCGGAGATCAAGTGGGATATCACCATCAATCAGTATCTCATGATCTTTGAGACGTTGCGTGTATTGGGTGTGATTCTCCTGGGTGTAATAACGGTATCCGTTTCCATCCTTGGAAAGAAGCCTGTCAATACCATGGCCGTCGTGGCATTGACCACCGTCATTCCCTATGTGTTCAGACGCTTCGGACTTGGCTTTGCTTGCTACGTCGATTTCACCACGCTGCTGTCCGGTAATGAATACCTCATGCTTGCCCACGGCTCTGTCCTGTACTTCGTTCTGTTTACGCTTGCCGTGATTGGTGGCTGTGTCGGGCTGATCCTTTGGGGAAGACGCAAATGGGTGAAGGTATAAACGGAGGTATGACTATGAAACGTATGAATAAAGCTATTATTTTACTCATGATGGCTGTCCTGTGCTTCTCCTTTTACACGGGCTGTCAAACAGGGATTCCTACGGGGGATGAAACCAAGGCCCCCTTTGTGAATCCTTATGATGCCGCAGAGAACGCTTGTCTGGCACACCGTTTTGTTGACGGTATATGCAGTCAATGTGACGTGCCATATGCCCCTTCGGAAGGATTGTCATTCAGTTTATCCGAGGAAGGCACCGGCTATTTGGTCAGCGGTATCGGTGAATGTAAGGATACGCAGATCATGATTCCCGCCACGTATGAACAGTTACCTGTACTTGGATTGATGCCTCGTGCTCTGCAAGGCGCAAAAGAGGTAACGTATGTTCACCTTCCCGAGGGTACAACGGGCATTGGCGAATGGGCACTTCAGGATTGCGTGAATTTGCGCCGTATAGAGATTCCCCCAACGGTCAATCACATTGGACGAGAAGCGTTCAGCGGTTGCCTTCGATTGAGTGAGATAACCATACCAGAGGGTGTCTTGATTATTTCCAATGCAACCTTCCGGGATTGTGTGAATCTGACCACAATGCATCTGCCAACTACTCTTTCGGTAATTGACCAAAATGCTTTTGAAAATTGCCGCTCCATGACCGAAATCGGTATTCCGGCAAATGTGGTACAAATCAATGCCCAAGCATTCAAGAACTGTGATGGCTTGACCGCTGTACGATATGGCGGCACCATAGATGGCTGGTGCAGTATTGAATTCGATTACGATGACGCAAATCCCGTGGAGATCGCTAAACATCTGTATATCGGAGATCAGCTTGTGGAAGGGGTGCTGACAATTCCCGAAGGAGTCGTTACAATCAATCACCAAGCATTGATGGGGATTACTGACATCAGGGCGGTGATCCTCCCCGAAAGTATTCAGACCACGGGCTCCTTTGCGGGTTGCGAGCAATTGGAATACATTGTTTTCAAAGGCTCGCCCATCAATACGGGGGATACCCGCGTGTTTGCCAATACAAGCTTGGCACACGTCTATCTCTCTGACACCAAAGACGAGGCGCGCCCCTATATCGCTTACCTGGCCTCCGCTTGTAAAGAAAACAATGTCGAGTTCCATTATTCGGATGAATGGGCATATGACGACAGCGGAGTTCCGCAATTAAAGCCAACAAACAATCCGTAATTTATGAAAGGAAAAACACCATGAAAAAAAGTATTGCTATTGTTTTAGCAGTGTTGTCAATTTTAACTGTGCTTGCCTCCTGCAACCGCAGAGATCAATACCGTGACCCTGTGGGTACAGAAACTAACGCAGGAACAACCACACCTACTACCAATGCGGTCACAGATCAGCCTGACAATCCGGATGAAACTACCGGGCAGGACACCGAATCGGGAACAACACCCGTAAATCCCGGCAATCCTCCAAGCCCCGAGAAAACGGGAAATCCTTATGCGGGTATGAGCAAGGATGATCTGCTGGCACTGTATCAGCAAACTTCCGAACGAACCATGTTCTCCTGCGATGCCATGTTCAATACTCCATACTACTTCATTATGAACCGAGGAACGGGGGGGCAGGCATATAGTAAATTAACAGGCAATGTTATTACTCTTTGCAAACAATTGGGGTGTAATCACCTTGATGATAATTGTGTGTTCAAAGGCACTATACAAGAATGTGTAATCATTGGAGACCGTATTTATCTTGGGATTCAAAATGGTTTTGCAGATAGATTTCGCTTGTATTCGTTCAACCTCATGTTAGATGATGCTGAGTTGATTTATGAGTGGAATGATTTGGATGATCCAACCGGCTTTGGAGCATTTAACGGTAAGATTTATTTGGCTGCTAAGGTGCTGAGTGATGACGATACTGTAAAAGGTTCAATGTTTGTGATTGATCCTGTTCAAAAGACATGTGATTTTGCGTTGGGTGAGGAGTTCGTTTTCCAAGTTGGCAGAGGTATGATAGAAAATTGCTTCTATTATACCGCCACGGACGGTGCCCTGTGGCAGTATGATATGCAAAGCAATGTGCATACCTGCCTGTTAGATGCTTCTCTATTAAATCCTGAAGATGGGGACGTTCGTTTTTGGGCCCTGGAAATAGCTGGTCCAAATCACATTCGAGTCATTCGTCAGAATGTCCAACTGTACAAATATCTGTGTTATGACCTGCATACAGGGGAGATTATTACCGAGGAATCCATTATTGGTGAGGATAAGGTGTACCTTATGTGGAACAATGCAGGACAGTACCTGCTGACCAAGCACAATACCGCCTCGTATGTGAATGACCCTCATTATACCTACTATAATGACATGATAGAAAACTGGCTGGTCAACTACAGCGGCGGTCAGCTTTGGTACAGACAGGACAGCTACGATGAACTTTCTCTTCTTGTCTATATGCAGACCGATGGTATTCCGGATGCTATACGCGATGTTATAGCTACAGACGGAAAGACCCTTGTGGTATACTACAACACCTACAAGGATTTTGACAACATTTATAATAACTATAACAAGGAAACGAGAGGGGACAATCCAATTCGGTTTGCAATCATTGATCTCCAAACCGGAACGGTTTATAAAAACAACTACATAGCAAGTTAACTAATGCTACGAAAGGATATTTATTATGAAGAAAACGACAGCCATCATTTTGGCATTTATTATGATTATTGCTGTACTCGCTTCATGTGGAAGAAGAGATCAATACCGTGACCCTGTGGGTACAGAAACTAATGCAGGAACAACCACACCTACTACCAATGCGGTCACAGATCAGCCTGACAATCCGGATGAAACTACCGGGCAGGACACCGAATCTGGGACAACGCCCGCAAATCCCGGTAATCCTCCAAGTCCGGAAGGAAAAGGAAATCCATATGCGGGGATGAGCAAGGATGACCTGCTGGCACTGTATCAGCAGACGCCCGAGAGAGCTACGTACTCCTCTGATCAAATTATCAATACGCCTTACTACTACATTCGTACCCAGTATAACCCGGGGGGCCGGGCATACAGTAAACTGACCGGCAATTACGTTACTCTTTGTAAAGAACTTGCTTGCAGACACGATGATTGCGTGTTCAGCGGTCAGCCTGAGGAATGCGTCATAATCGG
>JAFQOC010000633.1 GCA_017420845.1 Clostridia bacterium | reverse complement strand
GTGGCACTGAAGAAGAAGGACTGAAACACGATTCATTCTCAATAAAACAGAAAGTCCCGCCCACCCAGAACACTCGGGGGGCGGGACTCTTTATGTGGAATTCAAATTTGGGTTTATCGCTGAGCATAGCTCAGCAGACAGATACAAGATACGCGCCGAGCAAGCTCGGCCGATACAAGATATAGAAACGGAAGTCGCCGTAAGGGTTTTTACATATCTTGTATCTTTGTATCTTGTAACTTGTATCTCACCAATAAACTGCAATTCGTTACTTGCTCCCCTGGCTCAGCGCCGCCGTCCGATAGGTCCCCTCGGTCTTGCCGCACTCCTCGTTCCAGAGCCTTGCCATGCGGTCGTAGGCCTCCTGCGGGATCTCAGGGGTCCCCCTCGAGAAGGTGGGCAGGAGCATATCCCCCGCCGCCTTGGGATCAGTACAGGTGGTGTCGTTGCGCCACTTATCCCGCTCTGCCTTGTCTCGGAGGTTGGGGATGGCCATGGGGATGCCACCGGCCATGACCGAGCGGTAGGCGAAGAGTCCGGGGAGGAACATATCCAGGGCCTCATAGACGTCGATGGTGTCGGCGTCGGCGTCGCCCAGAATCTTCTTGATGAAATAGTACATGGAGAAGAAGTCCGAGCCGCCGTGGCCGAAGCCTGCCACCTCCCCTTCGGGGGCGTGCCGGGGGAATACGGCGTTGAGCGAGCCCGTCTCGTAGCCGCCGTCGTACTCGTCCTTGTTGATGTAGAGCTTACCGATATGCCCGTCCATGGCATCCTCGCGGCCGCACTCCAGCCGTCCCTTGGAGCCATACACCGAATACCAGATGGAGTTCTTGTACAGACCGCCGTGGATGGACTTGACGATACCGCCATTCTCCAAGGTCACCATCTCGATGCCGAACTGGCCGCCCTTGGCGCCGTCGCGGAGGTTGCGGGCATTCTTGGTGCCCTCAAAGCCCACCACCGAAACGGGACGCAGACCCGTGATGTGGATGATGGGACCCAGGGAGTGGGTGCAGTAGAAGGTAGCGTACATATTGTTGCGCCAGTGATCCTCCTCGCCGTAGGTAATGGAGTGCCAGATGGGCTCGCAGTTATGGATGTACTCACCCTCGCCGTACTCAAACTCCCCGATCACGCCCTGTTCATAAAGCTTCTTCATTTCAAAGGGGGCGGGCATGTAGCAGTAGTTCTCGCCGTAGGCGTAGACCAGACCGCTCTCCTCCACGGCCTCTACCAGCTCCACGGCCTCCTTCATGTTCTGGACGGGAAGCACCTCCGAGAAGACGTGAAGCCCCTTCTTGAGACAGCGGATGGCAAAGGGTGCGTGCTCGTTGGCGTAGTTGGCCAGCACCACGGCATCCATGTCGTGCTCAATGAAATCGTCGAAACACTCGTAGAAGGCGATGTCCAGCCCCTCGGCGGCGGCGCGCTGGGCGTCCAGAGCCTCGGGACTCTTGTCGCAGATGGCCACCACCTCGGCGTGGTCAGCCCGCTTGCAGTAGTTGATCATGCTGGTGCCGCGGTAGGCGCCCAGGACTCCGATGCGTACTTTTTTCATGGGGGGTTCCTTTCTTGTTTATGGAATGTGGGTGGGTGGTCAAATTTGGGATTGTCGGTGGACACATGATTGTTGTAGGGCGGGGGCTTACTCCCGCCCTACGATGCCGATAAATCCGGATTCTTCGTTCCGCAGGTCAAATCCATCAATAATTGTCCCAATCCGTATTCCCGATCTCATCCTTGCGCGCCTTGAACCGCCGGCGGATCTCGGAGAGCTGTCCCGCCGTGATGAGGTAGGAGTAGGTCACGGGCTTAAAGCATTGGAGCCTCAACGCCTTCAGAGGCGCGATGTAGCCGCAGGAGGCCGCGGCGGGATCCTTGGAGCCGTCGTACATATGCCGTCCCGCGATGGTGCGGGTGATGTTGGGGGTATACAGGCCCAGACCGTAGCCGCCGTCGTCCACGAAGGCACTCCACAGCTCGGTGTTGCCCGCCTTGGGCTTGAAGGTGCAGTAGGGCCAATCATCGGGCCAGAAGGGCAGGTCGGACTTCACCGACAGAGCGTCATCCGTCCAAGGCTTGTCCCCGTCGTACCAGTAGTAGTTGTTCAAGTAGCTCACCGTATAGAAGGCAGGAACCTCCTGGGTAGCCATGGGGTGGGTGTAGCCGGAAAAGTCCACGAAGCGGTTGTCCACGACGAGGTAGTCTCCGTCCAATCGGTACCAATTCTCCATGTAGGCGTAGGTGGTACCGCCGTCGTGACCCCAATCGCGGGGACGGCACTTGACGTAAACCTCGCCCTCGGTGATGCGGACGTCCACCAGCTTGGACTTGTGATTCCCGCGGTCGCCGCCCTGGACGGGGTTGTAGCACCAGCTGTTGCCCATGAACTCCCCGCGGACGTAGGGGGGATCCCCCGTGCCGTAGTAGGACTGCTGGATCAGACGGCCCGTATCGAAGTTGTTCAGGATATTCACCAGACCCTCCACGGGACACTTTTTATCCTCCAAATAGGACAGACCGCCGCCCCAGCACAGCTCCACGCCCACCTTGTAGCGGTGGTTCTCAAAATAGAAGGTCTTCTCGGCCAGGACGGGATGGGTCTCTACTGTAAAGCTATGGAGCGTGAACTCGCCACCCTCGTGGGAGATGGCGCGGACGGTCAGGGACAGAGCGGCCTTGGCGGTCTTGTGGCGGAGGTAGCCGTCCACGTAGGAGGCGAAGGTCCTATCCTCGCCTGCCTCCAGGAAGAACTCCTCGGTCCGCTCGCCGCCCTCCTGGGTGTAGGTCAGGGTACAGCGAAGGGGGATGTCGGCGGTGTAGGTCAGAGCGTAGCGGTTGAAGGATTTCGTCAGGTTCATCGATATGATTGCGTCGTTCTTGGTGATTTGCATAGTTGTGCTCCTTTCGGGAAAGGGATTGATTATAGAATACCATAGAAAGGAAGGAATGTCAATGAATCCGCCGAAATTCGGCTCGTTTTTTTGAGAGACGCATATACTGACAGTAATCCGCGCCCGCAAGCGCACGCAGACAGAAAGGAAGGTACCCGCCATGAAAATCGTGATCCTGCGCACCCCGCCCCTCATTGCACCCATCCTGCGGCGGATGTTCGGCATACGGAAGGAGAAAAGAAGGTAACAGCCATTGAAACGGCCCAACGGGAGGCGCAAGGCCTCCCTTTTTCATGCGCCAACCATTCAAAGTGCCGCCAGCCAAGGAGATAGAGGGGTTGGGGCCACCGATACGTAAAAGCCTCTGACCGCCTTCTCAGGGGAGGGGGGGAGGGAACTTCGGCGTCTGAGATGGTCCTTCCCCCCCCTGCCCCGGGATAGCCCTCGGTCAAGACAAACACCCAAAAGGGTTCCCTCACCCCCATATTTTCGTGATTCTGCCAATCTCACCCCCCGCCTCCCGCCCCATTCACGTGAAATTTCATAAAAATCATAAAATATCTCAAAAACCCTTGACACAGAAAGAGAGTTGTGGTATAATGGCATCACCTCTGCGAAGAGCTTTTTTGTTGTGCCCGGAATCTTGCGCCACAAGACGGGTACGGGCTCCCGGAGAGGGAGGTACACGGCAGGCTCACTTCCGTGAGACTGCAAATAATTTTTATGGGAGGTGCCGATATCATGGCTAATGAAGTAAGAGTCAAGGTCACTCTGGTCTGCACTGAGTGCAAGCAGAGAAACTACGACACAATGAAGAACAAGAAGAACAACCCTGACAGACTTGAGCTCAAGAAGCACTGCAAATTCTGCCGCAAGCACACTCTTCACAAAGAGTCTAAGTGATGGGGAGGAATGAACATGTTTAAGAGCAAAAAGCTGGCTGTCCTGGCCGCTCTGCTGTCTCTGCTCATGCTGGTGTCCATGCTGGCTGTCCCCGCCTTCGCCGAGGAGGCAGGCACGACCGCCGAGATCGAGACCACCGGCGTCGCTGAGACCGAAACCGCTGCCGAGCCCGAAACCGAGGCCGGTACCGGTAGCGAGACTGAGGCCGGCACGGGTAACGAGACCGGTGCATCTACCGATGCAACCACCGGTGCAAGCACCGAGGCAAGCACCAAGGAGGAGACCACCACCTCGAACAAGGCTGAGGCCGAGGCCAAGAAGAAGCAGCGCACCCGCGGCTTCATCAACCTGGGCGTTGGCGCAG
>JAFQOC010000632.1 GCA_017420845.1 Clostridia bacterium | reverse complement strand
CACCGCCAACGGTGTGGAAGCTCTGGAAATGCTGGACAAAAAGCACGTGGATCTCATCATTCTGGACATTATGATGCCCATAATGGACGGCTATGAATTCACCCGCATCCTCAGAGAGGGGGGCAACACCCTACCCATCCTGATGGTCACAGCCAAGGAGACCCCCGCGGACAAGCATAAAGGCTTCATCATCGGCACCGACGACTACATGACCAAGCCCGTGGACGAGGAGGAAATGATCCTCCGCATCGCCGCCCTTCTCCGCCGCTCCCGCATTGTCAGCGAGCGCAAGCTTACCGTAGGCTCTACCGTCCTTTACTACGATTCCCTCACGGTCCGCAACGACGGGGAGGCCGTGGGCGCGGTTGGAGGCATGGAGCTTCCCCAGAAGGAGTTCCTGCTCCTCTTCAAGCTTTTGTCCTACCCCAACAAGATCTTCACCCGCCGTCAGCTCATGGACGAGATCTGGGACATGGAGTCCGAGTCCGACGAGCGCACCGTGGACGTCCACATCAGCCGTCTCCGCGACCGATTCCGTGACAACCCCGACTTTGAGATCATTACGGTGCGGGGACTGGGCTACAAGGCGGTATACCTGCGATGAAAGCGGAAAAACCCCAAAGAAGAAAGCTCCGCGGACGGCTGGGCATCAAGTCCTTCCGCGTGGAGCTGACCATCATTATATTTTCCCTCATGTTCCTGACCTCGGTGTTCACGGTGCTAGTCTACATTCCCTTGCAGATCGTCTTCCCCGCCCTCCGCAACTTCAGCGGTCTGGCCTCCAGTGCCTCCACCACGATCGCCTGTACCATCATCGGTACGGGAGCGGCGGCAGTGTTCACCAAGTGGATCCTGTCCCCTCTCAACGAGATGATCGAGGCCACCGAGCGCATTTCCAAGGGAGATTTCAAGGTGCATATCCAGGAGTCCTTTCGGGAGGAGTCGGATTTCGGTATCCTCCAGCGCTCCTTCAATCACATGGCTCGGGAGCTGGACGGCATTGAGATGTTCCGTAAGGACTTCATCAACAATTTTTCTCATGAGTTCAAGACCCCCATCGTCTCCATCCAGGGCTTTGCCCATCAGCTTCGGGCGGGGGGATTGACCCCCGAGGAGGAGCGGGAATACATCCGCATCATCGCCGCCGAGTCGGACAGGCTGGCCAAGATGGCCACCAATATCCTCCTGCTCTCCAAGCTGGAAAACCAGGCCATCGTCACCGACAAGACCGAGTTTTACCTGGACGAACAGCTCCGCACCTGCCTGGTGCTTCTGGAAAAGCAGTGGGGGCCCAAGGAGATCGAGCTGAACGTGGATCTGGACGTAGTGCGCTACAGCTTCAACGAGGATATGCTCTCCCATCTCTGGCTGAATCTCTTTGGCAACGCCATCAAGTTTACTCCTCCTATGGGGAGCATTTCCTGCACCCTCCGGGCCGACCAAAAATTCATCACCGTGGTGATCGCGGATACGGGCATCGGTATGGACGAGAACACACGCCTGCACATCTTCGATAAGTTCTACCAGGGAGACACCTCCCATACGGGAGACGGCAACGGCATAGGTCTGAACATCGTCAGCCGCATCCTGTACCTCTGTGAGGGCAAGATCACCGTCGAGAGCCGGCCCGGTGCGGGAAGCGTCTTCACCGTCACTCTCCCCGTCACCGTCCCCCCCTCGGAGGACACAGCCTCCAGTCCCGCATGAAGGAGGTCGGTCATCTATGAAACCGACACGAAAAAACACGTCCGCTCCGGACACACCCATGAAGCGTACCCGGGCTTCCCTCATCCTCAGTATCGTCTCGGCAATTTTTCTGGCTCTGACGGTTCTGGGGATCTGGTTCATGCGAAAATACCTGCTGGATCCCGCGCTGGTTCGGGAAAAGATCGGTGAGCACTACGTTCTGGGCGCCATAGCCATGGTGCTGATCTCGGCGGTACAGGTCGTGGTGGCTCTGGTTCCCGGAGAGGTCGTGGAGATCGCGGCGGGGTACTGCTTCGGGAGCTGGATCGGTTCCCTCCTGTGCCTGGGCGGCATCGTGCTGGGCAGCTGTACCACCCTGTTGCTGGTGCGCCACTTCGGAAGCCGCTTGGTCTATGCCTTCTACCCCAAGGAGAAGATCGACAGCCTGCCCATCCTGAGCGATCCAAAAAAGCGCAACCTTCTGACCTTCACCCTCTTCGTCATCCCCGGCACGCCCAAAGATCTTCTGACCTACGCCATCGGATTGACCGATATGAGCATCCCCCTTTATATTGCTCTGACCACGGCGGCGCGGTTTCCCTCGGTCATTCTGTCCACCTTGAGCGGAAACGCGGTGGGGACGAAGGATTATCGGCTGGCCATTGTCTTCGTCATGGTAACGGCGGCGGTCAGCGGGATTGGACTACTGATCTACAACGCCATTTTGAAGAGAAAAAAGGCGAAGCGACCCGAGCAGGAATGAGTCCAAGCGCCACAAACCCACATGGAAAAAACCCTCGTCACACAGCGGGCGAGGGTTTTTCTGTATGTGTGGGGAGGCCGTATCAGCGAGTAGCCATGACGTCCTTCTCATAGGTCTTGATGGCCTTCAGCGCATCCTGACCGATGGCAATATCCTTCTTCATGAGCATGTACTCCCAGACGGCGTTCATGGGCAGATTCTTGAACTCGTCCATGAGCATGAGACGGGAGGTGAAGTCCCCCTCTACCTCGGCGGGATCGGTGAGCTTCACAGGCTCCAGGAGAGATGCCAGCACGGCCTTGGCGGCGGCGCGGAGACCGATGGACCAGCAGGCCACGCGGTTGATGGAGGCGTCGAAGAAGTCCAGACCCATGGCCACGTCGCCGTAGAGGTTCCCCATGCGCATTTCGTGCATAATGGCCATGAGGTGGTCGTCCTGAATGAGGACGTGGTCGGAATCCCAATGGATACCGCGGGAGATGTGGAGCATCAGATCGCGGACGAAGGGACGGTAGGCCGAGAGCTTATCGGGGATGTTCTCGGTGGGATTGAAGTGACCCGTGTCAAGAGTGACACCGCAGTTGTGGGTAGCGGCATAGCCCAGATAGAACTCATGGGAGCCCACCACGAAGGACTCGGTGCCAATACCGAAGACCTTGCCCTCCAGCACGTCGGCGGCGTACTTGTGCTCCTCCTCGGTGTAGGGAGTGCCCAGGATCTTGTCCAGGGAATCGATCAGCAGCTCGCGGTAGCGGAAACGGTTGACGGGGGTGTCCTTCAGACCGTCGGGGATCCAGATGTTATTGAAGCACTTCTGGCCCAGCTCACGACCCATAGCCAGGGAGATCTCGCGGCTGTCGATGCCCGCCTCGATCCACCAGTCACGGGTAGACTTATCCAGACAGGCCAGGGAGAAGCCGTTATTCATCATGGGGTGAGTAAAGAAGGAAGCGTTATAATCCAGGCCGTATCCGTTCTCTTTCGCGAAATCCACCCAGTTGCGGAAATCCTCGATGGTCAGGTCGTTTCTGGGGTTTTTGCGCTCAGCATACATGCTGTGGAGGTTGACCTTATGCTTGAAAGGGGAGAGGGAGAAGGCCATCCGGATGTCGGAGCGAAGCTCGTCACCGGTCCTCGCGGCATAGGGATAGCTGCCCGTAACCAGGTTCTGCGACTCCACGTCGCCCAGACCCTCGAGACCCACCACGTCGTCGCCCTGCCAGCAGTGGAGGGACATGGAGATGTCGTCAAACTGTTCCAGTACCTTGTCGGTATCAACGCCGTACTCGGCGTACTCGTCGCGGGCGGCTTCATAGGCCTTGATGATTCTGTCTTGATTCATGGTGAGATTCCTTTCTTGAACGGATTTAGGGTATAAGGATATTATAGCATATCAGAAATGTTTTTTCAAGTACCCGACCCAACAAAAACTTCATCAAACATAAAAAAATATTGCATTCACGAAAAAAATGTGATATAATGACATGGAAGGAGCTTTTCGGATACATCGGGCAACGTATGCGGACGGGCTTCGGACGGAGGAAGATATGAAATTATGAAATACCACCGTATTTTTATCAGTTATCGCCGTGAAGGCGGTGACATAACCGCAAAGCTGATCTGCGAGGCGTTGAAAAACCGTGGATACACCACGTTTTATGATTACGATGCCCTCAAGGGAGGCGTTTTTGATGACCAGATCCGGCAAGAGATCGACAACTGCACGGACATGATCGTGGTTTTACCCGAAAACGCCCTGGATCGTTGCCAAAATAAAAACGACTGGGTTCGCCAGGAGATTGCCCAAGCACTCTCCCTGGGGAAAAATATCGTCCCGGTGATGCTTCAAGGCTTTGAGTTTCCCGTAACACTTCCCGATGATATTGATAAGCTTCGTTTCTATAACGGCGTGCGCTTTTACATGGAGTTTTTTGACGCGGTCATAGAAAAGATCGAAGAAAAGCTGTCACCCATCCCGGACAAAACGGATGCGGCCAAGCATCGGAAATCCCACGCCGATCCTCGGTCGGGATCAACGCCGCCTCCCAAGCCCACCGTAAAGCCCGGGCAAGACAAGCCTGCCGCCGCTGGCGGATCGGGACGGACGCCGTTGGCGGTCCTTGCCACCCTGGCTTGGACAGTAGCTCTGATTTTGCTGATTCTGACGCTTGTTTTCGCGGCAGGTGACGTTGATCTTGCGCTGATATGCCTGTTCAACGGCATCACAGCGGCATATGCGGGATTTGCCTGCTTTACCCTGTGGCGTTTCGGAGCAGGAAGGAAAGCCTTGCGGCTTATGATGTGGTTTGCCTGCGCTCCGGTGCTCCTGATGCTGCTTACGGGCATCATGCTCACACCCCCCTTTTTCCTGATTTGCGAGCTGCCGTTCATCGTGCTGTTTTCCATCCTCGGCGTTGCTTTCTTTGTATTGGGGCGTTTGCCTGAGGATTCCCCATACGTGCTCAAACGGAAAAACTGCATTAAGAAAAAATTCT